>CAYUYN010000593.1:0-2177 GCA_964449185.1 uncultured Anaerolineales bacterium
TACACCCACACACCATGTTCCTCCGCCCCACCCGCACTGCCTCCACCGCGCCTTCCGACGCCCCCCGCACGCCCCCTTCGGCGGCCGAGGTGCGCCGGCTGTTTGACTATCTGCGGCCTTACCGCGGCCAGATGCTGATCGCGCTGGTGGCCTTAGTCGGCGGCGCGGCGGTGGGGCTGGTGTTTCCCTGGCTCATGCAGAACCTGGTGGATACGGTGCTGGCTGAGGGCCGGCCCCGGGCCGTGAGCGAGCTCAACCGCATCACGCTCATCCTGATCGCCACGTTTGTGCTGCGCTCGATTTTCTATTACATCCAGAACTACACCCTGGCCTATGCCGGCGAGCGCATCGTGGTGGACCTGCGCCAGGCGGTGTACACGCACCTCCAGGCGCTGAGCCTGCGCTTCTTCAGCGACCGGCGCGTGGGCGAGCTGATCTCGCGGCTGTCGTCGGATGTGACCCTGGTGCGCTCGGCGCTGACCAGCAGCGTGGCGACCGTGCTCAGCCAGGCGCTGGCCTTTATAGGCTCGCTGGCGCTGATGCTGGCCCTCAACTGGCGGCTGACCCTGTTTGTGCTGCTGCTGGCGCCGCCGGTGGCCATCAGCGGCGCGCTGTTTGGGCGGCGCCTGCGCAAGCTCTCCACCGAGCTGCAGGACCAGATGGCCGACAGCAGCGCCATGGCCGAGGAGGCGCTGAGCGGGGTGCGCGTGGTCAAGGCCTTTGCGCGCGAGACCTACGAAGCCCAGCGCTACGGTGAGCAGATGCAGCGCGCCTTTGGCGCCACCATGGCGCTGACGCGCGTGCGCGCGGCATTCGGCCCGCTGATCACCCTGCTGGGCTTTGCGGCCCTGGCCGGCATGCTGTGGTTTGGCGGGCGCGAGGTGCTGGCCGGCCGTCTCACCGGCGGCGCGCTCATCGCCTTCCTGGTGTATGGCCTGAACATCGCGGGGGCCTTGGGGTCGTTCACCAACTTGTATGGGCAGCTCCAGGAGGCCCTGGGCGCCTCGCGCCGCATCTTTGAGCTGCTCGACGAGGTGCCCGAGATCCGCGACGCGCCCGGCGCCGTGCCCCTCCCGCCGCTGACGGGCCGCCTGTCGCTGGAGGGCGTGTCCTTCACCTACCCGGTCCCGCCCGGCGAGACGGCCGGCGCGGTGGTGCTGGACGACATCCACCTGGACATCCGGCCTGGTGAGGCGCTGGCGCTGGTGGGACCGTCGGGCGCGGGCAAGTCGACCCTGTTTAACCTCATCCCGCGCTTCTACGACCCCAGCGCCGGTCAAGTGTGCGTGGACGGCCGCGACCTGCGCACGGTCACGCTGGCCTCGCTGCGGGCGCAGATCGGCATCGTGCCGCAGGAGACGCACCTGTTCTCGGGCACGGTGCGCGAGAACCTGCGCTATGGCAAGCTGGAGGCCACCGACGCCGAGCTGGAGGCCGCGGCCCGCGCCGCCAACGCGGAGGAGTTTATCCAGCGGCTGCCGCGGGGCTACGACACGCGCGTGGGCGAAAAGGGCGTCAAGCTCTCGGGCGGCCAGCGCCAGCGCATCGCCATCGCGCGGGCCATCCTCAAGGACCCGCGCCTGCTGCTGCTGGACGAGGCCACCTCCAGCCTGGACTCGGAGTCCGAAGGGCTGGTGCAGGAGGCCCTGGAGCGGCTCATGCGGGGCCGCACCACGGTGATGATCGCCCACCGTTTATCCACGGTGCACCGGGCCGACCGCATCGCCGTGCTGGCCGCGGGCCGCCTGGTGGAGCTGGGCTCGCACGCGGCCCTGCTGGCGCAGGAGGGGGTGTATGCGCGGCTGTACCGGCTGCAGTTTAGGGAGGTCACGAGTCATTTGTAACGGGTAATTGGGTCGTCTCACACCCACGCGTTCCCGCCGCGCCGCGCCGGAGGACAAAGTGCGTCTGAAAACACCTGTAGGGGCGCCCCCCCCGTGGGCGCCCTCCCGTGGGCGCCCTCGCCCGAAGACACAATCGGACGGCGGGGACAAGCCACCGCCACTACAGGTTCTTACCGGCCAGTGGATGTTTTCAGGCAGTCTCTTAAGCAATCAGAGCCGGCTGGCCACGCGCCCCAGCAGCTTGCGGAACTTGCCGCTGTTGACGACGCGCCAGGGCCGGTCGAGGGTGCGGCGCAGGCCGCGCAGGCGGCCGCGCTGGTCGCGCAGGTAGGC
>CAYUYN010000594.1:0-2176 GCA_964449185.1 uncultured Anaerolineales bacterium
TCGAGGCCACCCACGGCACCGCGCCCAAGTATGCCGGCCAGGACAAGGTCAACCCGGGCTCGGTCATCCTGTCGGGCGAGATGATGTTCCGCTACCTGGGCTGGAGCGAAGCGGCCGATTTGATCATCAAGGGCATGGACGGCGCCATCAGCGCCGGCACGGTGACGTACGACTTCGCGCGCCTGATGGAGGGCGCCACCGAAGTTAAGACGTCTGAGTTCGGCGACGCCGTCATCGCGCACATGTAGGCAAGTATTTATAGAAACGGAGCGGGGTGGTGGGGCATCGGTGAAACCGGCGCCCCGCCGCCCCGCTTTTTTTGATTCAGACCCTGGTTACTTGATTGTCAGCACCAGGCTATAGCTGCTGGTGGCCCCGCTCGGCACGGCGTGGAGGAGGTAGTCCTGGTTGGACGGGAGCTTGCCCGTGACCGTCGTCACGCCCGGCGTGACCGCGGCGACCGGCTGGCCGTCGCCCAGGCCATAGACGCCCACCCACACGGGCTGGCCGTTGGCGGTGAGGGTGGCGGTCACGGTCTGGCCGGCCAGCGCGCGGAAGACGTAGGTGTTGGTGGTGCCGGCCGCGACCGTGCCCGGCACGGTGGCCGAGGCGGTCCCGGCCGCGAACGAGATGCGGCGCGGGATGGTGACCTTCAGGCTAAAGGTCGAGGCCCCGCCCGTGGCGACCAGGCGGATGAGATAGTCCTGGTTGGCGGGCAGGGTGCCCTGCCAATGGGCGCGCTGGTCGGAGGCGCGCACCAGCACCTTGCCATCGGTGACGCCGATGACTTCCACGAACACATCCGGCTTGGGCGAGGTGACGTCCACAAACAGCAACTGGTTGGCCGAAGCGCGCACGCGGTATTCCTTGACCCCGCCGGCGGCCAGGCTGCTGCTGACCCCGGCCGAGGTGGCGCCGGTGGCGAACGAGAGGCGCGTCCAGGCGGTGGGGTTCGGCGTGGGCACGGGGGTGCCACCCGGCACGCCGGTGGTGCAGGCCGTCTGCATCAGGGCGGCCGTGTTGGCGTTGTAGGCCACGAGCGTCAGGCTGCCCGCGCGCAGGCCGATGGGCTGATAGGGCGGCTCGACCTGGAAGCCGGGGTTGCTCAGGTGCAGGGTGTAGCAGCCGACGAAGGTCTGGAGCCCGCCGGTGGTCTGCGACTTGAGGGTCACCGGGACGTTGTAGAAGAACTGCCCGGCGCCGGCATCGCTGGTCACCGCGCCGAACGACCAAGTCACCGACTGGGTCTGGGCGTAGCCCTGCTGGAACTGAGCGAAGGTGGACGGCTGCGAGTTCGCTTGCCAATAGCCATAGGCGCGGGCGTACTCCTTGCGGTTGAGAGCGTTGATCAGCGACTGCACCACTTCGAGCGGGCCGCTGCGGTTGTCGATGTAGAAGGCGGCGCCGCTCTCGGGCGCACCCGGGGTGGTGCTGATGGACACGGGCGTGGTGGCGCCTTGCCCGGCTTCGGCGCAGGCCTGCGACCGGAGCGTGTCGGCATTGGCGCCGCCGGTCACTTCCTTGATCTTGGCCGACTGGAGGCCCAGGGGCCGAAACGGCGGCTCGGCCTGGAAGCCGGGCTGGCTCAGGTGCAGCACATAGCAGCCCACAAAGGTTTGGGTTGTGCTGTTAGTGTTAAGCGCTTGCAGGGTGACGGGCACAACGTAATACATCTGCCCGGCCCCAAAGCTGCCGCCCACCGCGCCGGTGGTGAGCGTGACGGAGTCGGTGTTGGCATACCCGGCCTGGAAGTTGGCAAAGGCGCCGACGGACGAGCCGCTCTTCCAATAGCCATAGGCGCGCGCGTATTCCCGGCGGTTAATGGCGTTGAAATACGAGTTCAGCACCGCCACCGCGTCGCCGCGGTTATCAATGTAAGCGGCCGGCGGCGCCACCGCGGCCACCGCGGCGGGGGCCAGTGACGCGGCCGCCCACACCTCGCTCCCCGGGGCGCCAATGGCGCTGAGCGCCAAAACGGCGCGCACCAACCAGCCCAACGGCAACTTTCTGCGTGAAAACATGGTACTTCTCCTATTTTGCCCCCGCGCATTCGATGTTTTGTCTGTGCAGCAGCAGGGATTGTTACACGGGGATTCTATCGTTGTTAGGACGTAGATGGCTTCAAAAAAGTTCCGATGGGCAGGGCGGGGGGATTCTGTACACGGATGACACGGAT
>CAYUYN010000595.1:0-2173 GCA_964449185.1 uncultured Anaerolineales bacterium
CGGCCCCCTCCGGCGTCCAAACCAACGCGCGCGTCTATCCGCCAGGGCGAGCCTACGACGTGCTCTGTTTCCCGATCATCGATTGGGAGTTTCGCTTCCAGCGGCCGCAGCAGCTATTGACCCAGTTTGCGCAGGACGGCCATCGCTGCTTCTACTTGCGCCTCAGTTTCCATGCCTCCGGCCGCTCAACGCCAGTGAAGGACTTGGCCGAGCGGGTCTATGGCGTCTCGCTGCCGGGACCAGCGCAGCTCAGTCCCTATCAAGGTGAAATGGGCGCCGCGCTGGTAGAAGACATGCTGGCGGCGTTGGCCGAGCTGCGGCACACGGCGGGCTTCACCGACGTGGTCTGCCTGGTGCAGTTGCCGTTCTGGGGGCCGCTGGCGTTGGCGGCGCGCGAGCGCTGGGGCTGGCCGGTGGTCTACGATTGCCTGGACGAGCACAGCGGTTTCAAGACAGCGGGGCCGGAGTTGGTGGACGGCGAGGCGCGCCTGATTGAGCGCAGCGACTTGGTGCTGGCGACCTCACGTCTGCTCTATACCAAGGTGGCGGCCACGGCCCGGCGCGCCCTGCTCGTGCCCAATGCCGCCGACTTCGAGCACTTTCACCGGCCGGCGGCCGCGCGGCCCCTGGCCGACCTGCCCGGCCCGGTCATTGGCTACTATGGCGCCATCGCCGAATGGTTCGACGTGGACATGCTGCAGGGCGCGGCGCTGGCCCACCCCGGCTGGCAGTTCGTGCTCATTGGCCACACCTTTGGCGCCGACCTGGCCGCGTTGCAGCGGCTGCCCAACGTGCACCTGCTGGGCGAGAAGCCCTACGCTGAGCTGCCTGGCTACCTGCAGCGCTTCGACGTGGCCTGCATTCCCTTCAAGCTCAACCCGCTCACCGAAGCCACCAATCCAGTCAAGTTCTATGAATACCTCAGCGCGGGCAAGCCAGTGGTGGCGGTGAGGCTGCCCGAGCTTGAACCATATGCTGGGCTGTACTATCCCGTGCGCACCGCCGCCGACTTTGTGGCGCAGTGCGAGGCGGCCCTGCGCGACCAGGCGCCCGACCGTGTCTTGGCGCGCCTGGCCTGCGCGCGGGCGAACACCTGGGCGCACCGTTACCAGACCCTCCAGGCCGCGCTGCCAGCGCTCTATGGCCGCGCCGTGGTGGTCATCGTCAGCTTCCACAACCGTGAGTATCTACGGCAGTGCCTGGACAGCGTCTTTGCGCACACGCGCTACCCAAATTATAGTGTGGTTGTGGTGGACAATGGCTCAGGGCCAGACGTAACAGACTACCTGACGCAGCGGGCGCAGGCTGAACCGCGCCTGCAGGTAATCCTGAACGAGACCAACGTGGGGTTTGCGCGGGCCAACAACCAGGGCCTACAGGCTGCCGGGCCGTGCGAGTATGTGTTCTTGTTGAACAACGATACGGTGGTCACGCCCGGCTGGTTGAGCAAGCTGGTCGACTACCTGCGCTATCCCCAGGTGGGCCTGGTGGGCCCGGTGACGAACGCGATCGGCAACGAGGCCCGGATCGAGCCGGGCTACGACACGCTGGCCGGCCTGCCGGGCTTCGCCGAGCGCTACACGAGCGACCACGCGGGCCTGGTCTTCGACATCCCGGTGTTGGCCATGTACTGCCTGGGCATCCGCCGCGCGCTGCTCGACGAGCTCGGCCCGCTGGATGAGCGCTTCGCGATCGGCATGTTCGAGGATGATGACCTGGCCCTGCGCGCGCGCCGCGCCGGCTACCGCGTGCTGTGCGCCGAGGATGTCTACGTGCATCACTGGCAGCGGGCCGGCTTCAAGCTGCTCGCTCAAGCCGACTACGAGGCCCTGTTCGCGCGGAACCGCCGGCTGTTTGAGGCCAAGTGGGGCCGGCCCTGGCAGCCCCACCGCTATCGCCACCAACTGGCCGCGCCCCTTCAGCCCGCGGCCTTTGCGCCGGACCTGATCGTCTGGCGCTGCAACATCTGCGGCCAGCCCGCCCAGACCCCGCTGGCGGGGCTGACGCGCGAGGCCCAATCCTGCCCGGTGTGTCGGTCCACGGTGCGCCTGCGCGGGGTCATCCACCTGTTGTCGCTGGCGCTGTTTGGCGAGAGCCTGCCGCTGGCCGACTTCCCGGTGCGGCGCGACCTGCGCGGGCTAGGGCTGAGCGATTGGGAAGGCTACGCCGAACC
>CAYUYN010000596.1:0-2172 GCA_964449185.1 uncultured Anaerolineales bacterium
GCCACGGTCCCGCCGCCGCCCAGCGGCGGGCCGGTGCTGCCCACGGTCAGCGGGCGCGCGAGAGAGATTTACCTGCACGGGCTGGAGCTGGGCAACAACCCGCGCGCCTTCTCCAAGGTGGGCGACTGCATGTCGGTGCCGCCCTTCTTCCTGGCGCCGTTCGACAAGGGCGAGTACCGGCTGGGCGCCAACTACGCCTACCTGCAGGACAGCATTACCAACTTCGCGGGGTCGTTTCAGCGCGACAGCCTGGCCGCGCGTGACGGCCTGAACGTCAAATCCCTGTTCGATCCCATCTGGAACGACCCCAAGCTCTGCTCGGCGGACGAGAGCCCGCTGGCCTGCGAGTTGCGGCTCAACCGGGCGAGCATCGCGCTCATCAGCCTGGGCACCAATGGCGCCTGGCAGACCGACGCCGAATACGAAAGGTACCTGCGCCAGATCATCGACTATGCCATCTCGCAGGGCGTGCTGCCCATCCTCAGCACCAAGGCCGACAACCTGGAAGGCGGCGACCGCTTCAACCAGGTGATGATCAAGCTGGCCGCCGAATACGAGCTGCCCCTGTGGAACTTCGCCCTCGCCGCCCGCGCCCTGCCCAACAGCGGCCTGGTCGACCCCTACCACCTCACCTGGGGCCAGGCTTACTTCGACCGGCCCGGTCCCCTGACCCTCGGCTGGCAGGTGCGCAATCTCACCGCGCTCCAGTCGTTGGATACGGTGTGGCGGGCGGCGAGGAAGTAAGACGTATTGCGTATTGCGTAATAGGCAACTGGCTGATCCAACTCCTAATGGCCAGTTACTATTTACTCTTGTATCGCCTGCCGCCAAACCGCATCGAGCACATACAACCCCGTCAGGTTGCGCACGGTCATGCCGAACTGCAGGTACTCGGGCGTGAAGTCGGCCGAGTGGCCGGCGGGCGCCCAGGTGGGGTGTACGCCGTCCCCGGCCATGCCCGAGTTGGGCAGTTCTTGGAGCGCCGCCCAGTAGTCCCACTGGGGCACAGCGTACTCCCGCGCCAGCTTCACCAGCACGCCGTTCAGTAACTCCGCGCGCCCCTCCAGCCCCCGCCGGAACAAGGGCGGGATGGTGCTCACCACCGGGATAATGCCCCGCTCCAGGGTCAGCTCGATCACCCGGCGCATGTCGGCTTCAAACTCGTCCGCCGGCGTGTAGGGCACGTCGTTGGTGCCGAGCATGATCAGCGCCACCGCCGGCTCCACCACGCGGTACTCGCAGGCCAGGGGACTTTCGTCCGGCTGGCAGAAGGCCGGGTCGGCCGAGGCCGGGCTCAGCACCGCCCGCGCCCGCCAGCCCACCTTGGCCGCCAGCGACGTGTAGGCAAACGAGTTGGCGTCCTGGCGCGCGCTGGTGTTGAAGTAGAAGTCGATCACCGGCTGCAGCTCGCCGTAGTCGTGCAGGTCGTAGTACCCCTGGCCGATCGCGTGCATAAAGACCGGCGAGAGCGTGATGCTGTCGCCGACCTTCGAGAACACATTCGCCCGGTTGCCGAGCGCCTGGCCGGTCAGGAAGATCTCGCGCGCGCGGCCGCTGAGGCCCGAAATGTAGCGGTAGTCCCCCGGCGGCAGGGACGTGGCCGCGGCGACCGTGTCCGTGCCAGGCACGTTGACCACCCCCGTCGCCAGCGGCCCCGCCGAGATCACCGGCACCTCGTCCAGAGCCACCAACACTTCCACAAACTCAGCCGCCACCCAGCCCTGTGTTCGCCCCAGGTGGGTGATCACCTGCAGCCACCCGCTGTCGGCCGTGCGTCCCAGCACTTCCAGGGGCGTAAACGGCACCAACTGCGCCAGGATTTTGGCCTGGGTGTTCGGTTCGGCCCGCAGGTTCAGAATCGTTACGTCGGCCTTCACCTGCGCGCCGAGGGCGCCCGGCTCAATGGTCACGCCGAGCAGCGGCTGATTGGGGTCGGGGATCACCAGCACCTCGCCGGGGAAGAGCAGGTCCGGGTCAATAGTTGGGTTGGCGGCGGCCAACAGCGCCACAGGCACGCCAAAGCGCTCTGCCAGGGCCAGCAGGGTGTCGCCGGCTTCGATCGTGTACTCGGTGGGACCGGCGGGCGTGGCCGTGGCGGGCGTAACGCCCAACCCCACGGTCGCCGTGGCCGTGCCGGCCGCCAAGCCGGGCGTCAGGGGCGCGGCCGAAGCC
>CAYUYN010000597.1:0-2168 GCA_964449185.1 uncultured Anaerolineales bacterium
GGGGGTGTCGGGGCGCGAGCTTTGCTCGCGCCCCGACACCCCCGGCAGTCCGGCCGAAGCAAACGGCGACCCTGGTCAGAGCCGGCAGGCGCCTTGCCTCTGCACGGCACCCCTCCTACAATGTTCGCCATGCCCGACCTGCCGCCCTTCAAGCTCGAACGCTTCTTTGCACAATACGAATTCAACGTCCGCTACCTGCTCTCGGCCTCCGACTGCGAGAGCCTCACGCTCACCGAGCTGCTCACGCTGGCCGATCCCGAGGCCCTCGCGCGTTGGGAGCGGCTGACGCTCAGCTACACCGAGTCCCAGGGCGACCCGGCCCTGCGCGCGGAGATCGCTCGGCAGTACCCTGGCCTCTCGCCCACGGACACGCTCGTCCTGGTGCCCGAAGAGGGCATCTACATCGCCATGCAGACCCTCGTCGAGCCTGGCGATCACGTCATCGCCATCCACCCGGCCTACCAATCGCTCTACGCACTGGCGGGCGCGCGGGGCGCCTCGGTGACCCCCTGGCCCGTGCTTTCCACGACGGGCGGTCACGGCTGGCGCCTGGACCTGGACGCGCTGGCAGCCGCCATCACGCCCCAGACCCGGCTGCTGGTCATCAACTTCCCGCACAACCCCACCGGTCACCTGCCGGCGCGGGACGAGCTGGACGCAATCGTTGCGCTCGCGCGTCGGCATGACCTGTATCTATTCTCGGATGAAATGTATCGGGGGCTAGAGTATGTCACGGCGCGCCGTCTGCCGGCCGTCTGCACGCTGTACGAAAAGGGGATTTCGCTCTCGGGGCTGTCCAAGACGCTGGCGGCGCCAGGGCTGCGCGTGGGCTGGCTGGCCACGCGGGCGCCGGGCTTGATGGCGCGCTGGATGGCTTACAAAGACTACACGACCATTTGCCACAGCGCGCCGAGCGAAGTGCTGGCCCTGATCGCCCTGCGCGCTCAGGCCCAAATCTTGCAGCGTAATCTGGACATCATCACCGGCAACCTGGCCCTGGCGGGCGCGTTTTTCGAGCGCCACGCGGGGCTCTTTGGCTGGCCGCCGCCCCTGGCCGGCTCCATCGCCTTTCCGGAATGGCGCGGGCCAGGGGCGGTGGAGACCTTCTGCCAGAGCGCGCTCGATCAGCGAGGGGTACTGCTCGTGCCCGGGGCCATCTTTGACGTACCGGGTGCGCGCTTCCGGCTGGGCCTGGGCCGCCGTAACTTCCCCGAGGGTTTAGCGCAGCTCGAGGAATTTGTGGCTACGGTGTAGACGGGGTCTCGACTTGCCGCGGGACCGGGGCCGTATCGGGCTCGCCCAGCCGCATGCCCTCCACCGGCATGGCGCAGTAGGGGCACAGGTTCCACGGCAGGTCCATCAGACGCCCGCAGCGGCCGCAGTTCTTTTTCAGCCGCGTATAGCAGTTGGGGCAGATGACCCAGTCTTCGTGCGCCGGCCGGCCGCAGCCGGGGCACACGCGCTTGTCTTCAATCTCCTGCAGCAAGGCCTCTTCTTCCAGGCTCTGCTCGTAGGTTTCGGCCAGGGTCCGTGGCGGCCGCAGGATCATGTAGATCACCAGGCCCGGCAGGGTCAGCACGCCCACCACCAGCGCCGCCAGGATCTGGGCAAAGATGTCGCGGCTGCGCGCGCGCATATCGCGGAACGTCCAGATCACCAGGCTCAGCCACAGCGCGCTCAAAAACGCGCCGAAAAAGGCGGTGATGACGAGAACGTAGTCGGTCAGGGACTCAAAATTGAATGGCATACCGGCTCCCACAGGATGGGAGATTATAAACACAAATCGGTCACTTTGAAAATCGCCCCGCCTGTTATAGACTTGCCCTTCGCCTGGAGGGCCCATGGTCACCGCTCCTGAAATTGCCGACTACAAACCACGCATCACCGATCTGCCGGCGGCCGACCGACCGCGTGAGCGGCTGGCCGAGCTCGGCGCCGGCAGCCTCAGCAACGCCGAGCTGTTGGGCATCCTGCTGCGCGTGGGCATCGCCGGCGAGAACGCCGTGCGCATGGCCGAGCGCCTGCTCAACCAGCTGGGCGGCCTGCCCGGACTGCACCGCGCCGCCCACGCCGACCTGTGCGCCGTTAAGGGCCTGGGCAAGGCCAAGGCGGCCCAGCTCATGGCCGCCATCGAGCTGGGCCGCCGCCTCGCCAGCTCGCCCGCCGAA
>CAYUYN010000598.1:0-2163 GCA_964449185.1 uncultured Anaerolineales bacterium
GTGTTGCTGGCGGTCGTCCGGGTGGTGACGCCGCCAATCGGCCACCATCGGCGGATGCACCCCGTGAGAATATCCATTTGTCTTCCGGCGCGCTCATGGCTACTATCTACCCGGCCGCTGACGTGCTGCGCCCAACCGCGCGCTAAACATAGGAGCCTATGCCCACCTTCCCCATGCGCCAGGTCCATCTCGACTTTCACACTTCACCGCACATCCCGGATGTCGGCGCCGACTGGGACGCCGCGCATTTCACCGCCACACTGCAGGCGGCCCGGGTCAACTCCATCACCGTCTTCGCTAAATGCCACCACGGCCTGAACTACTACCCTACCAAGATTGGGCCGGTCCACCCTGCGCTCAAGTTCGACCTGCTCGGCGCGCAGATCGAAGCCTGCCACCGCGCCGGGATCCGCTGCCCGATCTACCTGTCCGTGGTGTGGGACGTGTCGGCGGCCGAGCGCCACCCGGAGTGGCGGCAGCTTGGCGCGGACGGCCAGCTAATCGGCCGCGGCCCGCTGGAGCCCGGCCGCGGCTGGCCGTGGCTGTGCGTCAACAATGCCTATGCCGACGAGCTGGTGGCGCAAACCGAAGAGCTGATGGCGCTCTACGACTGCGATGGTTTCTTCTACGACATCCTGATGTATGACTCCGCCGGCTGCCTGTGCGCCAACTGCCTGCCCGAGATGCGGCGCCAGGGACTGGACCCTGCCAACCCGGCGCAGCGCCACGCCCATACCACCGCCGTGGCCCGGCGCTTTATGGACCGCGTCTCGGCCTGCGTCCGCGCGCGGCTGCCCGAGGCCGGCCTGTTCTACAACTCGCGCTGGGGTTGGCAGTTCCAGGACGAGGCCCAATACTTCTCGCAGGTCGAGATCGAGTCCCTGCCCACCGGCGGCTGGGGCTATGGCTTCTACCCGTTCTGGTCGCGCTACGCCCGCAACTTTGGCCTGCCCATGCTGGGCATGACCGGACGCTTTCACCGCTCGTGGGCCGACTGGGGCGGGCTCAAGCACCCGGCCGCGCTGCGCTTTGAGTGCGGCGGCATCCTGGCCACGGGTGGGGCCGTCTCGGTGGGCGACCAACTGCATCCGCGCGGCCGGCTCAACGGCGCGGTCTACGCCGTCATCGGCGAGGCCTTCCGCGATGTGGAGGCGGCCGAGCCCTACTGCGTCGACGCCGTTCCCGCGCCGCAGATTGGCCTGCTGGTGCTCGAGCCCGCCACTGACCGGGTGGTGGTGGGCACCAGCGGCGGCTCGGCCGAGGGCGCGGGCAAGCTGCTGCTGGAGCTGCACCACCAGTTCGATGTCATCACCGACCAGTGCCCCGACTTTGGCCGCTACCAGGTGCTCGTCGTGCCCGACCGCGGCGCGGCGACACCGGCGGTGACGGCCAGGCTCAAGGACTTTGTCGCGGCGGGCGGCAAGCTGCTGCTCTCGCACGCGGCGCTGCTGGACCAGGCGGCGGGCGTCTTTGCCCTGGCGGATGAGATGGGCGTGGACTACCGGGGACCGTGCGCCAGTGTGCCCGACTACTTTGAGATCACCGACCCGGCGCTGCACACCACCGTCAGCCGGCCGGACTTTGCCTATTCGCTGTATATGGGTCCGGCGGTGCGGGTCGCGCCGCGCACCGGCACCGCGCGCCTGGCCGAGGCCTATGCCTCGTACTTCAACCGCACCTGGCAGCAGTTCTCGTCGCACGACTTCACCCCGCCGCAGGCCGAGGCCGCCGGCTATCCGGCCATCACCCGGCGCGAGGGCGTCATCTACATTTATGGACCGATCTTCGCCGCCTATCAGCAGCACGGCAATCTCACCTTCCGCGCGCTGGTGGGCCGCTGCCTGGACTTGCTGCTGCCCGAGCGCCTGGTGGAGACCGACGCGCCGGCCACGGCCGAGGTCGCCCTGATGCGGCAGGGCGCGCGCGACGTGGTGCATGTGGTCAACTACCACGCCGGCCGCCGGGCTCCTGCGCACGTGGAGGCGCTCGAAGCGCCCGTGCCCCTGCGCGACGTCACCCTGCGCCTGCGCCGCGCCGGCCCCACCACGAGCGTCAAGCTCGTGCGCGCCGGGTCCGCGCTGAGCTTCGAAGACGCCGGCGGTGTCGTCAGCGTCAGCGTGCCGCGCATCAACGAGCACGAGTTGATTGTCTTTGAATGAGGCA
>CAYUYN010000599.1:0-2162 GCA_964449185.1 uncultured Anaerolineales bacterium
GTTGATAATACCACTGCTCGATTTTCTTGTCAACAGGCACACAAAAGCCGATGCACGCGTTGCTCGCATCGGTTGGAGCAGATCCGACACTCCGAGGTTTCTTGCGAAAAACCCGAAGCTGTATCTGCGTCCTTCGGTCTCAGTTTTTTGGTTTCGCCAGCCTCGCGGCCAGCTAAACATCCAACTTGGTCATTATATGCAGTTCGCGCTCAGAGTCAAGAGTTCTGCGTAAGAGCTTTATCAAATCTCCCAGCAGCGCCCTGCCCCACGGCTGCACATCTTCACTCGGATCGGCCAATGATTTGTTCTAGTTGACGTGGCGGGGGATTGTGTGCTCAGGTGGAACCGGTTCCAAATTGGAAACGGTTCCAAATGCCCGTCACCATTCGCGACGTCGCCCAAAAAGCCGGGGTTGGCCTCGGCACTGCCTCCCGCGTGCTCAACAACAGCCCCCTGGTGAGCAGCGCCACGCGCCAGCGGGTGTTGGACGTCATCGCCGAGATCAACTTCGTCCCCAGCGCCAACGCCCGCCGCCTTTCGCTGGGCAAGACCCTCACGGTCGCCGCCATCATCCCGTTCTTCACCCGCCCGGCCTTCATCGAGCGGCTGCGCGGCATAGAAGCCACCCTGTCCGAGAGCGCCTATGACCTGGTTATTTACAACGTCGAGACGCCCCAAAAGCGTGACGACTACATCCTCAACGTGCCCCGCCGCGAGCGGGCCGATGGGGTCCTCATAATCTCCCTCTCGCCCCACGATCGCGACGTGGCCGGACTGGCGCAGACCGCCGTGCCGGTCGTCCTGGTCGACGCGCATCATCCGCCACGACCCGCACGGCGTCGCGGGCCGGATGTATCAGGCGCTGCGCCGGCTGGTGGCGCTGCGGCAGGCTACCCCCGCCCTGGCCGATGGCGGCCTGGCCGTGCTCGACACCGGCAGTGATCACGTCTTTGGGTACGTGCGCGCGGGCGCGGCGCCGGCGGTCACGGTGCTGGCCAACTTCAGCGAGTACCCGCAAACGTTGGCCGCCGCGCCACTGGCCCTGCCGCCCATGGTGACCGACCTCGTCGCGGGCCAGGCCCTGGCCGTAGACGCTGGCGTGCGCCTGGAGCCGTATCAGCAGCTCTGGCTGACCGCGGCCGAATAACCGCCGGTCCCCCTCCGCCCGAATGGGTTCCGTCTGTTCAGGCCGCCGGCCAGCGCTGCTAAGGCCCGCCGACGCGTTCGGCGTTCTTCACCCAGTCGTCAGCAGCAGCCAATCGCCCAGGTCCGCGCTGAGCACCAGCCCCTCGGCCAGGGCGGCCCTGTGGCCGAGGGCGGGCGCTGCTCGGCAATGGCCACTGTCGTCCGTCGCGCGCAGCGGATCGTCCGTCGTCTGTCGTCGGGCGTTATGTGGCAAGGCGCGCAAACTCGCCCCACGGTGAAATGCACCCCTCGACCGCCGCCAATTTGCGGCCCGCCCTAATCGGGACTAATATTACCTGCCTGGGCTGCATCCACAGAGGGGAAAAGCGATGAAACGAACCATCAAATTAGGCTTGGCCGCCGGCGTGATCGGCGCTGTGGTCAACATCTGCGTCTCAACCGCATTTGGCGTGTGCGGGCCGTTTGTGGCCCTGCTGGCCGGGGCTGTCGCCGGCTTCTTTGCCGCCCGGGTGCCCGAGCTGGCTAGCAAAGGCATGGCCGCCCGTGAGGGGGCGGTGGGCGGGGGCATCGCCGGCGCCCTGGTTTTCTTTGGACAGCTCGTTGGGGGGCTGGGCGCCCTCGCCCTGGTGCGGGTCTCGGGGGCGCCGCCTATCTTCGGCACTATCCCGACCGGCGACTCGCCAGCCGGCCAGCAGATTGCTTACTGGGTCAGTGGGCTGGGGGTCGGCGCCTGCTTTGGGGTAATTGGTCTGGCGCTGGCCGCGCTGGCCGGGGCGGGCGCCGCCTACCTGGCCTACCCCAGCCGCAACCCCCAGGTAACCCCCAGCCAGCCCAGCGCGTAAGCACGATCAAAAAAGGGGAGCAGCTCAAGCTGCTCCCTTTTTTCATTTCAGGGAAAAGCCGGGCCTACATCTCGCTGCGGCCCGAGAGCGCCCGGGCCAGGGTGGTCTCGTCGGCGTACTCCAGGTCGCCGCCCACCGGCAGGCCGCGCGCCAGGCGGGTGACCTTGACGCCCA
>CAYUYN010000600.1:0-2155 GCA_964449185.1 uncultured Anaerolineales bacterium
GCCCGCAACACCGGCGTTGCAGCCTGCCGAACGCCATTCTTCCTCCAGCTGGACGCCGATGATCTCATCGAGCCCACGTTCATCGAGAAGGGGTTGTGGGCGTTGGCCTCGCATCCAGAATGGCATTTTTGCAACAGTTGGTCGGTCGGCTTCGGAGCCAAGAATTTTCTGTGGGATCGTGGCTTCGACCGCAGACTGGACTTCCTGGCCGAAAACCAGGTCACGCCCACCGCCATCATACGCCGGTCAAGTGACCGGGCCATCGGTGGCCACGATGAAAGCATCCGCGCCGGCTGTGAGGATTGGGACTATTGGCTTAAAATGGCGTCCCACGGCTACTGGGGCAGTACTATCCCCGAGTACCTCACCCGGTATCGCCATCATGCCACCCCAATCTTCTGGCCCAATCGTGATGATCCGGTGCAGAAGGCCCGGTTCCACCGTCAGTTGCGGCAGCGCTACCCTCAGTTGTGGCGTCGGGGCGGGTTCCCATCTGTGCCGGTGCACGTCGAGCGTTCGCCGAACGCGGCGGTCCTCCCGGTCAGCCTGGTACCCCGCCGGTCAAGTCAGCGACAGCTTGTGTTGGTTGTGCCCTGGTTCAGCCTGGGCGGAGCGGACCGCTTCAATCTCAATCTCGTGCAGCAGTTGATCGCGCATGGCTGGGCGGTGACCGTGTGCGCCACCACTGACGGACCGCACCCCTGGCTGCCGGCCTTTTTGCAGCATACGCCGGATTGTTTCAGCCTGCCTAACTTCCTTGCCCCTGAAGATTACCCACGGTTCCTGCGCTATCTCCTGGATGCGCGCCAACCGGAGGTGGTCGTTCTTTCCAACTCGATGCTCGGCTACTCCCTCTTGCCCTACCTGCGCGCGCACCATCCACAAGCCCTTTTTGTCGATTACAACCACATGGTGACCGACTGGCTCCAAGGCGGCTACGCGCGCATTGGGCTGCACAGCCAACCGGCCCTGGACTTGAACATCGTCAGCTCCGAGCAGGTAAAGGCTTGGATGGTGACGCGGGGTGCCGATGCCCGTCGCGTCAAAGTCTGCTACACGGGTATCGACACCGCCGAGTGGGATCCGACCAACTATGACCGCGCGGCGGTGCGGCAGGCCTGGCGTATCCCGGAGCAGGTACCGGTGCTGCTCTACCCCGCTCGGCTGGAGCCCCAAAAGCGCCCCCGCGTGCTGGTGGACATTCTGCGTGGTCTGCGAGCGGTCAACCCGAGTTTCCTGTGTCTGATCGCGGGTGATGGGCCTCAGTTCGGCTGGCTGGCTGCGGCCCTGGCGCGAAACGGGCTGCGTCAGCATGCGCGTCTGTTGGGAGCCGTGCCGCCCGAGCGCATGCCCGAGCTGATGGCCGCTTGTGATGTGCTGCTCTTGCCGTCCCACATGGAAGGCATTGCGCTGACCATCTACGAGGGCATGGCGCTGGGTCTCGTGCCGGTTTTGTCCGACGTCGGCGGCCAGCGGGAGGTCGTCACCCCTGAGACTGGCTTCCTCATTCCGCATGGGCCGCAGGAGGTAGACGCCTATGTGGCCACCCTGGCCCGCCTGATCGAAGCGCCTGAAGTGCGCGCCCAAATGGGCCGCCAGGCGCGTGAGCGCATCGTCACGCATTTCAGCGCCCAACAGCTCGCGGAGCAGATGGCCGCCTGCCTCCAGGCTGCGCGTGAGTTCCAGCGGGGCGAGCCGCGACCGGCCCTAAGCAGCCCCGAAGCGCAGCGGTTGGCCGTGCAGGTGGTTGAAGACGTGCGCTTTGAGCGTCTGCAGGATCGGCTGCTGTCCGCCGACCCGCTGGCGCTCTCTGCGCCCGAGACCGGCCTGTTAGGTCGCTGGCGCCGGTTGGTCTTCGCGCTCAAGAAGCGTGTGCTGCGCCCGCTGTATTACTGGGCACTCCGCAATGGCTTTGATTGGGTGGTGCCCCTGGCCAACCGCCTGTACCGCCTGAGCCGCGGAGCGCTCAAGTAACTGGCAGGCGGCCGGGTGGCCGCTGCCTCACGCGCGCTGCCGGCCCCCGTACGTCATCGAGGCAGTCTACGCCGGGCAGCCCCCACCGGAACAAGCATGACCGACTTTTTCGCCCATCCCACCGCCCTCGTGGAAAGCGCGCACATTGGCAAAAACACCCGCATCTGGGCCTTTGCGCATG
>CAYUYN010000601.1:0-2145 GCA_964449185.1 uncultured Anaerolineales bacterium
GCGCCCGCAGCCGCCGCGTCGGCGGCGGCCCCGGCCGAGCCGGAGCCAAAAGACGAGCAAGGCCCGCGGCAGCTTAGTTTCTTTTAGCTTGACGGTCTCCCCAACAAAAAGAAGCCCACTGGCGTGGGCTTCTTTTTGTTGGGGAATAGAGATTAGCGATTCAATTCCTGCATCGTCCCCGTCGTCATAAACACCACCCGCTCGGCGATGTTGGTCACCCGGTCGCCGATGCGCTCCAGGTTGTGGGCGCACCACAGCAGGTAGGTGCCGCGCTGGATGGTGCTGGGGTCGCGCGCCATGATCTCCAGCAGCTCGTCGAAGATGGCGCGGTAGAGATGGTCGATGTTGTCGTCGTCGTCGGCAATGGCCCGCGCCGCCGCCGCATCGCGCGCCAGGAACGCGTCCAGGCTGCGCTTGAGCATATCGCGCGCGCTGTCGGCCATGTGCGGCAGGTCCACCAGCGGCTTGAGCAGCGGCTCGTGGCCCATGCGCAGCACCGTCTTGGCGATGCCGGTGGCATGGTCGGCCATGCGCTCCATGTCGTTTACCACGTTCATGGCCGCCACGATCACGCGCAGGTCCGACGCCATCGGCTGCTGGGTGGCAATCAGGGTCAGGCACTCCTCTTCGACCCGGAAGCGCAGGTTGTTGATGACCGTGTCGTCGCTGATGATCTGGCGCGCCAGGGTCTGGTCCTGGTGCTTGAGGGCCGTCATGGACTGGTCGATGGCTGTGTCCAGCAGTTGGCCCATCCGGATAATGTTGTCACGAATCTCGATCAGCTTCTGATCGAACGCGCCGCGCGTGCCGCCTGCCATGGTCGCTCCCTTCCGCTCACCATTAGGGCGTTCTCATTCTCCGTTGCCAGGGGGCTTGAGGTGGTGCGGGCGCGGCCGGCTTCGCCGGCCGCGACCGCACCACCCCATTTTCTTGCGCAGTTCCGGTTTTCCGGAACCCCGCGCCCCAGGTCTGGGCAGGACGAGAATGAGGAGGCCCTGCTCACTATGGGATATCAACGCTCAAGAGCGCGGATAATGTACTCTTTCTTGCGTAGCGTGGCAAGCATGGGTCTTTTATAGGGCGTATTTTAGCCTGGGGGCGAGGAGCGAGACGAGCGAGCGTCATCCGTGAAGCGGTGCCCCCAAACCGACCGCCCCGCCGCCGGCCGCAACCCACACGGTATAATGACCCCGCCATGCGCCTTGCCATCGTCTGCCTTACGGCCTTGTGGGCCGTGCTCTCGGCTTGCGCCGGCCCTGCGGCGGCCGACCCAAACGCCAGCGCGCCAGCCGCCACGCTGGGGACGGCCACGCGCACCGCGCCGGCCGTGATCACCACCGTCGCGATGCCCAGCGCTTCCCCGACACCCACTCAGCCACGCACCCCCACACCGGTCTTCTCGGCCACCCCGCGCCCGGCCGCCACGCCCTGCGCCGAGCGGCGCGGCAAGCTCTACACCCTGGCCGTGCCCTCGCCCACCCTGCGCTACGACATCGACGCCCGCGTCTACCTGCCGCCCTGCTATGGCGCCAACCAGAAGCGCTACCCGGTGCTGTATCTCATCCATGGGCTCAACTTCACCGAAGACCAATGGGAACGCCTGGGCCTCGCCACCAGCGCCGACGCCCTCATCGCCGGCGGCGAGATCGCGCCGCTCATCATCGTCATGCCGCGCGACCGCAAGGACACCCGCTTCGACCCGGCCTTCGTCGACGACTTGATCCCGCACGTGGACGAGCACTACCGCACCCTGCCCCAGCGCGCCTACCGCGCCATCGGCGGCCTGTCGCGCGGCGGCGGCTGGTCCATCCACCTGGGCCTGCACTACCCCAACCAGTTCGGCCGCGTGGGCGCCCACAGCCCCGCCGTCTTCTTTGGCGATGAGAACAGCGTGCTCCAGTGGACGCGGGCCATCGCCAAGGACGGCCCGGTGCCCGCCCTGTACGTGGACGTGGGCGAGGGCGATGCCCAGCGCCAGAGCGCCCACTGGCTGGACCAGGTCTTTACCTGGTTCGACTTTGACCACACCTATATCGTCCAGCCGGGCGGCCACACCGAGAAGTACTGGTCGGCGCATGTGGACGACTACCTGCGCTTCTACGCCGCCGATTGGCTCAACCCGCCCGAGCCGACAGCCACGCCAAC
>CAYUYN010000602.1:0-2127 GCA_964449185.1 uncultured Anaerolineales bacterium
TTAGCCCGTGTAGGCCGACATCTCCGTGATGAAAGCCTGCAGCGCGTCCTCGGCGCTCTGGCCCGACATCAGGGTCTGCAGACCCGACCAGGAGTCGTCCCAGCCGCGCTGCTGCATGGCCTTGGTGTCCGGCAAGCCGTAGACCGTGTCGGCCTGAGTCTGCACATCCAGGAACTGTAGCAGCAGCGGGTCCACGCCGCTCATCTGGCTCAGGTCCACGTGCGCGCCCATGGGCGACTTGGTCAGCAGGATCCACTGCTCAGCGCCCTCGGTGCTGAACCAGTGCTTGAGGAACTTCAGCGCCGCGTCGAGCCGGGCGGGGTCATCACCCACCGCCTTGCTCAGGCCGATGGCGGTGGTCTTCTTGAGCTCGACCGTCGTCCCATTTTCGCCCACGGCCGGGAACGGCGCAAACGCGACGTTGTCCTTGAGGTCGGGCGCGGCGCCGGCGCTGGTGATCTCATTGCCGATGGTCCAGGCGCCGTTGAGATAGAAGGCGGTGTTCTCGGCCACGAAGTGCGCCACCGACTGCTGCCAGGTGAGCTCGATCTCGTTGTCGGGGATCCAGCCATTGTCCACGAACAGTTTCATGCGCTCAAAGGCGTCCAGGATCACCGGCGCGTCAAACTCGTTGGCGGCCAGCGCCTCCAGGCCGCCCGCCTGGCTGGCCACGATGTTGTGCCAGATGTGCGACCCGCCCACACCCCACGAGGTGGGGGTCTTGCCGGCGGCCTTGATCTTGGCGCAGGCCTCGATCAGCTCGTCCCACGTCGTGGGCACGGCGGCCACGCCGGCCGCGTCCAGGAGGCGGGTGTTCCAGATGGTAGGCATGGCCGAGAACTCGCCGCACAGCCCATAGATACTGCTGCCCGCGCGGTAGAGGGTGTTGTCGAGCAGCACGCCCTTCCAGGCCGCGTCGCCTTCAATGTGCGGCGTCAGGTCGGTCAGGTAGCCGGCTTCCCACATGTCCGGGCCGGGCTCGTGGATGATGTCGGGGCAGTCGCCGGCCGCGCAGTCCGCCAGGATCTTCTTGCGAGACTCCTCGCTGTCGGGGTTGAGCACGTCCTGGATGATGATATTCGGGTACGCGGCGGCAAAGCTGCTGTACAGCCATTTCATACCTTCGTAGTGCGCGTCGGTTTCCTTGCTCCAGTGGTTCTGGTAGCGCAGGGTTACCGAGGCCGCGGTGGGCGGGGCCGAGGTGGCCGGGATGGCCGTCGGCGTGGCGGCCGGCGCGCAGGCGGCCAGCAGCGTGCCGCCGGCGCCAATGCCGGCCAATTGGAGTACCTGGCGCCGGGTCAGGCGGCGGGATCCGCGAGTGTTCGAGAAGCGAGTGGTCATCTTTCATCTCCTCCGTGACGCGATGGGCGAACGCGTTCCAGCCAGCCAGCGCCGAGGCATGGGATCTGGCAGAGCCGATAACGAAGTGCCGGTACAGTCCTCATGTCGCACGACCGGATGTTCTCGCAGCTGCCATGTGCCTCCTTTTCCACCTTGCGCGCTCCGGGCTCGCCGGGTCGCCCCGGCCCGCCCCGGCCGGCCAGGCCTCATCCAAAACGAACGGGCAAGGACTTGAGCCCTCGAAACGCCATATTGGCCTTCCACGCGGGTTCGCAGCCCGGCTCCAGGCGCAGCCTCGGCCAACGCTGCCGCAGGGCCTGGAGTGCGATGGCGGCCTCCAGGCGCGCCAGGGGCGCCCCCAGGCAGTAGTGGATGCCGTAGCCCAAGGGTGAGGGGCCGTGCCGCCTGCCGGCCCACATCGAGGCGATCCGGCTCGGCAAACTGCTCGGGGTCACGGTTGGCGGCGCCCAGCATGGCGAACACGAGCTGCCCGCGCGCCAGCCGCTGGCCGCCGAGCTCGACCTCTTCGGCCACCACGCGCCAGGCGCGCTGAACCGGCCCGTCGTATCGCAGCAGCTCATCTACCGCGCCCGGCACGCGGGCCGGATCCTCCAGGCGCTGCCACTGCGCCGGGTGCCGCAGCAGAGCCAACACGCCATTGCCGATGAGGTTGGCGGTCGTCTCGTGCCCGCCCAGCAGCAGGGTCACGCAGGTGCCCAGCAGCTCGCTCTGGCTGAGCGCCTGGCCGCGCTCTTCGGCCGCCAGCAGCGCGCTGATGAGGTCGGG
>CAYUYN010000603.1:0-2124 GCA_964449185.1 uncultured Anaerolineales bacterium
GAGACGCCCCGCTGGGGCATCTCTCTTCTTAACGCCCAGTCACCCCGCTTGCATCCCGGCCGTATTCAGGCACAATACGGGCGCGCTTTCCTCAAACTGATTTAGAATCGGCCACGCGCTCTTGAGTCTGGGAGGCTGGAAAGGCACGGCATGACCGTTTCGCGCGACAACTCGCTCGCCATCTACACGGGCATCAAGGCCGCCGGGGTGCGTTTCCTCACGGCGCTGCCCGAGACCTGGCTGGTGTACCTGCTCCAGTTGGCCGAGGACGATCCGGAAATGTCCCTGGTGGAGGTGGCCAAGGAAGAGGAGGCCATCGGCATTGCGGCCGGCGCCTACTTTGCCGGGCGGCCCAACATCCTGCTGCTGCAGAACCATGGTTTTCTGGCCAGCATCAACGGCATCGTGTCGCTGGCCATGCTCTATCGGGTGCCGCTGGTCATGCTCATCGCGCATCGCGGCCATTGGGGCGAGCCATATCCCTGGCACACCCAGGGCGGCATCGTCACCGAGCCGGTGCTGCGCGGGCTGGGCCTGCCGTTTGAGTACGCGCGCGACCCAGCCCGGGCCGGGCGGCAGATCCAGGAGGCCGTCACTTTTGCCAACAGCTCGCTCTCACCGGTGGCCCTGCTGCTCTCGCGCGAGCTGATGGAGGACTGACCATGAAGCGCGCCGACTGCATCAAGGCTCTCTATCCCGAGCTGCAGGACCGACTGGTGGTGACCATCATGGGCGCCTGCGCGCAGGAGTTGTATGACCTGGGGCACTGCGACAACTTTTTCTATCTCGAGCACGCCATGGGGCTGGCCTCCTCCATCGGCCTGGGGCTGGCGCTGAGCCTGCCGCGCGAGCGCGTGGTGGTGATGGACGGCGATGGCTCGGTGCTGATGAACCTGGGCACCCTGGCCACGCTGGCCCGCTACCGGCCGCGCAACCTGATCCACCTGATCTTCGACAATGGCAGCCTGCTCTCCACCGGCGGTTTTGACACCCACACCACGTCGGGCCTTACCGATCTGGCCGGGGTGGCGCGCGCCTGCGGCTGTCCCAACGTCTCATTAGTGACTTCGCTGTATGAGTTCTTGGAAGCCGCGGCCAATGCCTTTGCGGACAATGACCTGACGACCATCGTGGCCAAGGTTGAAGCGGTCGGGCCCGACCACTACGGCATGGACCTGAAGCTGCCGGAGAACGCCTTTCGCTTTGCGCGTTACATCCAGGCGCGCCATGACCGCCTGCCAACCGGGGGGTTAGGTTGATGAAGGTAGAGGCGCCATGAGCCCCGGCCGCGCCGCCAGCGCCTGTCCAACACCCCCTGCACCCAAACGAGGAGCCGCCATGTCGAACAGCACCGCACTGACCCAGCTTGTGGAAGATCTCAGCATCGGCCGCGTCAAGGTCGTTGACCTAACCCAGCCGCTCGGCCCGGACACGCCCGTCATCGGGCTGCCGCCCCTGTTCGCGCCCTCGCTGGGCTTCAGCACCGAGGTCATCTCGCGCTACGATGAGCGCGGCCCCGGCTGGTACTGGTCGACCATCACACTGGGCGAGCATACCGGCACGCACTTCGATGCGCCCGTGCATTGGATCACCGGCAAAGACCTGCCCGACAACACCCTCGACACCATCCCGGCCCGCAAGCTGGTCGGCCCGGCCTGCGTCATCGACATCTCGGCCGATACGGCCGAGTCGGAAGACTTTCTGCTCTCGTGTGAACGGCTGGAGGCCTGGGAGGCCGAACACGGCCGCATCCCGGCTGGCGCCTGGGTGCTGCTGCGCAGCGACTGGTCGCGGCGCACGGATGGCGCCGAGTTCCTCAACGTCAAGGAAGATGGCTCCCACTCGCCGGGCTTTCACCCGGAGTGCTCGCGCATGCTGGCCTACGAGCGCGACGTGCTGGGCGTGGGGGTGGAGACGGTGGGCACGGATGCGGGCCAGGCAGGGCGCTTCGACCCGCCGTTCCCGAACCACACCATCATGCACGGCGCCGGGAAGTTTGGGCTGGCCAGCCTGCGCAATCTCGACCAATTGCCGGCCACCGGCGCCATTCTGATCGCGGCGCCGCTGAAGATCGTGGACGGCTCCGGCAGCCCGTGCCGCGTGCTGGCGCTGGTACCGGCCTAG
>CAYUYN010000604.1:0-2112 GCA_964449185.1 uncultured Anaerolineales bacterium
CCGCGGCACCGTGTAGCTCGCCTGGCCGCCGTGCCGGTCGATCACCTGGATGGTGTCCACCGCCGTCTGCGACGCCAACCCGCTGGAATAGGCCTGGACTTCCATGCGGCCCTCCGTGCCGTTCAGGGCCGCGCGCCAGCCCTCGTAGGGGCTGTGGGCCACCAGCGAGTAAGTCAGCACTGGGCCCCCGCGGTAGCGCACGTTCACGCTCATGGTGTCGTAGATGTTGATCTCGGGTGAGAACACGCACTGGTCGCGGTGATAGCCGTCGGCGTGCTCGGCCTCGAAGTAAAGCGACCGGTAGAGCGGATCGGCCGCGAAGTCCACGTAAAACTCACAGGTGGACTGGTACGCGCACGAGCAGCAGCGCTCGCCGCGCTCGGCCCGCTTGGGGCCATAGAAAGCCAACTGGCCCGTGGCAAACACCGTCGCGGGCTGGTCGTCCAGCCACCAGTTGATCACGTCGAAGTGGTGCGTCGCCTTGTGCACCAGCAGCCCGCCCGAGTTCTCCAGCCGGCGGTGCCAGCGCCGGAAATAGTCGGCCCCGTGGCTGGTGTCAAGCAGCCACTCGAAGTCCACGCTCAACACCCGGCCAATGGCGCCCGCCCGCAGCAGCTCTTTGATGCGCGCTGAATACGGCGCGAAGCGATAGTTGAAGGTGACGGTTACTCGCCGGCCGGTGCGCTGCTCGGCCGCCAGGATCGCCCGGCACTTTTCGGCGTCAATCGTCAGGGGCTTTTCCACAATCACGTCTGCGCCGGCTTCCAGCGCGCGGATAACATACTCGTGATGATAGCGGTCCACCGTGGTCACAATCACCGTCTCGGGTCGCGTCTCGCGCAGCATGGCGTCAAAGTCGCTAAAGGCCGGCGCGTGGCCGCACTTGGCGGCGATGAACTCGGCCCGCGGCGCGTTAGGGTCAAACACCCCCACCACCCGGTGGTTGGCGCTGTAGCGCTCGAAGATGACAGGGCCAAAGTCCAGACTGCGCAGCCCAGCCCCAGCCAGTGCATAGGTCGTCATGCCATCATTCCTTATTGAGATCCTTCCCCCGCTTAGGGTAGCCGCGTCAGGCCAGTTGCTCGCGCAGCCACCGAAACGCCGCTGCCTGCATCTCTTGGTCGAACGTGTGCAGCCCTGGGTAAAACTCGCCCCGGTAGTTGTCGCGCGCGCCCGCGTGCTGGTAATGCTCGGCCAGGCGCCGGTCGGCGGCCCGCATCCCCGCTTCCGAAAACAGCTCGTCCTGCAGATCATACTGCACCAGCAGCGGCGAGGGCGCCCGCGCGGCGGCCAAGTCGGTCCAGTCGCCGTGGCGCGCCCAGCCGGCCGGAAACAGCATCCAGGTGTGCGGCACGTGCTGGTCCAGCAGTCCCGCGTAGGTCGTCATCATTCCGATAATGACCGTGGCCGCCATGTGCTGGCCGGTCGCCCCCAGCAGCGCCGCCCGGCATCCCCCGCCCGACAGCCCAATGCAGCCCAGGCGCCCCGGGTCCACGTCGCCGCGGGCCGCCAGGTAGTTGGCCGCCACCCGGTCCTCATAGCTCACCACCCCGGCCAGGCTGGTGCCCAAGATCGAGCAATAGCGCTCGACCAGATCTTCGTGCAGGGCGGCCGCGGCGTTATAGGCCACAATGTCGGGCTGCGGCCAACCGGCCTGGAACCACCACTGCGGGTACGTTTCCGCCCGCTGCCGCAGCTCGGCCGGGATCGTCTCCAACGGGAAGCGCCGGCTACCCCACAGAAACGTGTCGGGCACCACCACCACAAAGCCCGCGTGCGCCAGGGCATTGGCATAGGCGCGGCCTCCATACGAGTCCGCCCGAAAGACCTCGATCACCGGCAGCGGGTCGTCGGGACCGTCGGCGATTTTCTCCTTGCCCAGGTATTTGAACCCACCGTGGTCGTGCAGCGCCACCACGCCCGGCAGCGGTCCGGCTGCGCCGGCCGGCTTCAGCACCCAGGCCTGGGTCCGCGGCCCATAGCCCACCCGCCAGCTCACGGCCTGGCCCTGCAGACCATCCTTCTCCCACTCGCCGTCTACCCGCGCGTCCTGCGGCTGCTCGGCCCCCACCGAAAAGCCCAGCACCTCCCGCAGCCGCCGCTGCGTCTCGG
>CAYUYN010000605.1:0-2110 GCA_964449185.1 uncultured Anaerolineales bacterium
TAGTGTTAATCGTGTCCTGTGTCCTGGCCGCTCTCGCCTGCGGCGGCCTGCCGCCAGCCGCGGCGCCGGCGCCCGTGCCCACTGCCAATAATACGGCCGCGCCCACCACCGCTGCCACCGCGCCCGCCGCGCCCACCACCGCAAGCGCAAACGCGCCCACCACCGTCGTCGTCAGCCCGGCCCTCCCGACCGAGTCGCCCACGGCCCCACCGCCCACCGCCGAGCCAAGCCCCACCGAGCCCGCGGTGGAGACCTACCTGGCTTACGCGCAGGACAAGAACCTGTTTATTGCGCATGTGATCGGCGGCCAGGCCGTGGACACCCGGCAATACACCGAGCCAGACCCCAACGGGTGGATCTTGAGCCTGGCTTGGTCTCCGTCGGGCGAGTACCTGGCTTTTGAAAGGCTTACGCCTGATTCTTTCCCGCACGCGTTTTACGTGAACGTCCTCGAGGGCGGCCCGCCGGTCGATCTGGGCATCTCGTCGGGCCTGTCCTGGTCGGCGGATAGCAAGCTTTTGGCTTTCGGGCACGAGTACGAGCTGTGGGTCCACTCCGTTGAGAACGGGCAGTCGCGCCGGCTCACCACCCATCTGGGCTTCAACTGGCTGTGGTCCACGCCGGTCTTTGCCCCAGGCGGCGATGCGCTGGTGGCCGCGGGCGCCGTCTCTGACGATATGGCGGCGTGGGGCATCACGCCCTACAAGCTTTACCGCGTGCCGCTGGATGGCTCGGCCGCCAACGCCTACCCCCCCAACCCCAATATGCTCAGCCTGACGCCCGAAATTATCGGGACCCTGCCGACGGCCATTAGCGTCTCGCCCGCTGGCCAAAAGCTGGCGTTCGCCACCACGCTGTATACCGATGGCTGCGGGAGCCACGCCGAATACTACGTAGCCAACGCCGACGGCAGCGACCTGCACGCGCTGCCCGTGGCCTCGTTGGCGGCCCTGGGCAGCGCCGACGAGAAGATCTACTTCTACGGCGACAGCCTGGCCTGGACCCCGGACAGCGCTGGCCTGTGGGTGAATGGCCTGGTCACCGACTGCGCCCGGTTCACCGGCAATTTGGGTGCGCAGGTCTCGCATGTGACGCTCGACGGCGCCGAACACGAGATTATCCCCGGCGACTTCAAATTCGTAAGCCTCGACCGCACGGGCACACTGCTGGGCGTCGTCAAAACAGTCGGCCGCACGACCCACGTGCTCATCCTCGGGCGGGATGGCCACCTGGTGCTCGATCTCGGCGAAGGCACCCTGGCGGCGTTGCAGCCGTAGCCAAACCGCCGACGGGCAACCCCCACCACCCCGCGGCGCGGGCGGAAGCAGCATGAAAACTGGTGTATAGTTCCGCGCCAGGCGCCGGACCGGATACCGGTGCCTCACCCACCGGAACCCGACCCCTCCATGAAAAAAATCACCATCCACGACCTCTTCCAAGCCAAGAAAGACCGCCGCCAGCTCACCGAGATCTTTACGGTCGACCCGCTCGAGGCCCAGGCCTGCGAAGCCGCCGGCATCGAGATCCTCGTGACGATCACGGCCCACCTCAAAGCGCTCCGCGCCGCCGCCCCCAACGTGTTTATCATCGCCACCGACCGGATCAACGATCCCCAGATCGCCAGCCCCACCCAGGCCGTCTCGGCGGGCTTTCAAGCCATGAACGACGGCGCCGACGCGGTTTACACCCACCTCAGCCACGACTGTGTGCGGGCCATGGCCCGCGAGAAGATCCCGGTGGTCGGCCATGTCGGCTATGTCCCGTATCGCAGCAGTTGGTTTGGGGGGCCGCGCGCCGTCGGCAAAACGGCCCGCGAGGGCATCCAGGTGTATCGCGACGTGCTGGCC
Source organism: uncultured Anaerolineales bacterium (assembly GCA_964449185.1). Taxonomy (GTDB): domain Bacteria; phylum Chloroflexota; class Anaerolineae; order Anaerolineales; family UBA6663; genus CAYUYN01. The sequence continues at coordinate 1,848 of CAYUYN010000605.1, forward strand.
TATCAAGAAGCCGGCGCCATCGCCGTGGAGATGGAGATTGTGCCGCACCGCGTGGCGGCCGAGATCGCCAAACGCCTCGACATCTTGATCTTTTCGATGGGCAGCGGCACCGGCGGCGACGTTCAGTACTTGTTTGCCACCGACGTGCTCGGCACCAACACCGGCCACGTTCCCCGGCACTCCAAAGTCTACGGCAACCTCCACGCCGAGCTCCAACGGGTTCAGCAATTGCGGGTGGACGCGTTTCGCGCCTTGAAAGACGA
>CAYUYN010000606.1:0-2104 GCA_964449185.1 uncultured Anaerolineales bacterium
GAGCCGCGGCTGGGCCGGATCGATCTCGCGCGGATGCAGGTAGAACACCACCGCCCGTCCCTGGCGGTTCGTCAGGCGGGTGGCCAGCCGCGTGGCCCAGTAGGGCAGCGCCCGAAAGTAGAAGCCGCCGCCAAAGGGTAGCCTGCGGCCGCCGAGGGTCAGCACGGTGGCGGGCACTTCCCACAGCCGGCGCCCGTTCACGTCGCGCGCAAACGGCACGATGGGCGCGCGGCCATCGCCGTACAAGAAGGTGGTGTAGGGAAACAGGCTGGCGTTGTACGTCAGCCCCAAATCGGCCAGCACGGCATAGGCCCAAGGCGTGCTGCTGGAGATGGACCACGACGGCGCGCGATAGCCTTTGACCGGCTCGCCGGTAATGCCCTGCAGGATGTCCAGCGACTTCTGCACGTCGGCCTGGAACTCAGCCCGCGTCTGCTGATAGACCAACTGGTGGCTGTAACCGTGCGAGGCAATCTCATGCCCTGCGGCCTGCGCCGACCGCACCAGGTCGGGGTACTGCTCGGCCACGCTCCCTAGAAAAAAGAAGGTGGCCTGCGCTTGATAGGCGCGGCACGCGGCCAGCAGCGCCTGGGTGTTGGCCACCACCCGCCCCTCCGCGAACTGGCCGCCCACCGGCGGCGGCATGGAGGCGTAGTTGAGGTGATACCACTCCTCAATGTCGAACGACAAAATATTCTGCATGCTACATGTAATAGCCGCCGTTCAGGTTTAGGACTTCACCGGTCATGTAGCTGGCCTGGGGCGCGCACAAGAAGCGGATGGCCCACGTCAGCTCGTCCATGCTGCCAAAACGCCCCACGGGAATGTCCTTGACCAGCTGCGCCAAGACCGGCTCGGGCACCGTTCGCAGCAGGCCGGCGTCGAAGTAGCCCAGGGCCAACGCATTGACGGTGATGTGCTTCGTCGCCACCTCGCGCGCCAGGGTCTTGGTCAGCCCAATCAGCCCGGCTTTGGAGGCCGCGTAGGCGGCGGTGCCCGGCACGCCGCGCTGACCGACCACCGAGGTCACATTCACGATGCGGCCCCACTGGCGGGCGCGCATGGTGGGCAGCACATGCTTGGCGCACAGAAATGTCCCGGTCAGGTTGACGTCCAGCACCTGCTGCCAGGCCTCCTTGGGCAGCTTCCACGATACGCCGTCCAGGGAAATACCAGCGTTGTTAATGAGCACATCAATGGTCCCAAAGCGCTCGAGCACGGCCTGCACCATGCGCTCGACCTCCGGCTCCGAGGCGACATCCGCCTGGATCACCAGCGCCTGCTGCCCGCCGGCCTCGATGTCCTGCTGGAGCGCTTCGGCCGCGGCGCGGTGCTCGTGATAGACCAGGCCCACGTGCGCGCCCTCGCGCGCCAGCGACAAAGCGATATGCCGTCCCAGACCGCCCGACGAACCTGTCACCAGGGCCACTTTATCGGCCAAGAGCATGTTGAGCTGTCCCCCTTTCACTTAGAGTGTGCATAGGTGTCCCAGTGGCCGCTGCCTTCGGCTCAGATAACATCGGTGTCGCCCCAGGTCAGATACCAGTTTGCACCTGACATTAATACCTCGCCGGGGGCGGCGGGATTGTTCTGGTACAGGATGAACCAGAACACCTTGGGAGTCACGACCAGGCCGTGCCGCTGCAGGGCCGCGAAATACGGCCCGCCGCGGGTCATCATCGCGGCGATCAGATCCAGGTCGCCGGCCTGCTGAAATTCGAGGCTCACTCTTTCGAGCAGAACATCGACCGCGCCCAGTTGTTCGGGATCGGCCAGCACATCGACGATGATACCACTGGGCAGCCCCAGCAAGTCACCCGTGCGCGTGACGACGTAGCCCAGCAGTTGGTCCCCCCGCTCGGCCGCCCACACCCGGTATTGGTAGAAGGGGTTCTCCCGATAGCGCCAATGGAGATAGTGCGCGCTGCGCACGCCCATCACAGGGAACTGGCGGCCGGCCTTGGCCCACAGGGCATCAAAGCGTGCGTCAAAGTCCGGCAGCTCACGCACGCTGACGCCCGCCGGGCGGCGCACCCGCGGCTGGGTCAGGGCCAGCCAGGGCCGCGCCACCAGCCCATAGCCCAGGCGGGCGACCAGCCCCGCC
>CAYUYN010000607.1:0-2102 GCA_964449185.1 uncultured Anaerolineales bacterium
TGTTGCCCAGCGCCCCGCTGCGGAAGCGCAGCACGGCCACCGCAGTGTCTTCGACCTCGATGTAAGGATGGTTCAGGTTGGACCAGAAGGCAAATAGCTCATCGATGGGGCCCATGAGCCATTGAAACAGGTCGAGTTGGTGCGAGGTCTGGTTGACCAGAACCCCGCCCCCCTCACCGTCCCAGGTGCCGCGCCAGGCGTCCATGGCGTAATACTCTGGTCCGCGCCAGCCTAGCACCGTGACCAGCCCCAGGATCGGTTTGCCAATTTGCCCCGCCTGGATGGCGCGGTGCATGCGTTGGACCGGCGCGTACCAGCGCCGCTGGCTGATGATGCCCAGCCGCACGCCACCGGCCTTGGCCGCAGCCAGCATGCGGTTGCAGTCGGCCACGGTGGTGGCCATGGGCTTTTCTACCAGCACGTGCACGCCGGCCTGCGCGGCCACCACCGCGTCGTTGGCGTGGGCGGGGTGGGGCGTACAGAGGATGACCGCGTGCACGTCGGGGTCGGCCACCAGCGCGTCGAAGTCCGTGTAGGCGCGCGCCTGGTACTGGTCGGCGAAAGCCTGGGTGCGGGCCGGGTCGCGCCCGCCGATGGCCACCAGTCGCGCCCGCGGGATGGCTTGTACGGCGTGGGCATGCGTGTGGGCCACCTTGCCGGGACCAATGACGGCCACACCCAGTGGTGAAGACAGGACCTTGCTCATGGCCGCAGCACCACCTTGGCCACATCCAGCGTGCCCTTGGCCAGGTCGTGCATCAGCTGCGGCCCATCTTCCAGCGGCGCGGTGCGCTCGATGAGCGGGCTGACGTCGATGCGGCCCGAGTGAATGGCCTGGAGCGAGCGGCCGAACTCTTCATTGAAGCCGTACGTGCCGCGGATGGTCAGCTCGCGCGTCACCACTTGCTGCATGTTCACTTCCACCTCCGGCTGCGAGTTCCCGATCCAGGTGATGTGGCCGCCGGTGCGGACCAGTGCCAACGACTGCTTGACGCTGGCGCTGAGGCCCACCGCCTCGATCACCGCCTGCGCGCCCTGGCCGTCGGTGTGCGCCTGAACCACCGCCAGCGCGTCTTCCTGGGCCACGTTGACCGCCACGTCGGCGCCCAGCTGCTGGGCCAAGTCCAGACGATGCGGGCTCAGGTCGGTGATGATGATCTGGCCAGCGCCGCGCAGCCGCGCCGCCAACAGGGTCAGCAGGCCGATAGTCCCCGCGCCGATGATGACCACCGTGCCCATCAGGGTCAGGGGCGTCAGGTTGACGGCCCGCAGGGCCACGGCCAGGGGCTCGACCATGGCGCTTTTTTCCCAGCTCATGCCGTTGGGCAGTGGGTAGAGCAGTTGCTGCGGAACGCGCACCGCTTCGGCCATGGCGCCGTTGAGGTTCATGCCCAGGCCGCTGCGCTCAAGGCAGATGTTGGGCAGGCCCGCGCGGCAGTTGGCGCACTGGCCGCAGGTAATGAGCGGCTGCACCACGACGCGCTGGCCCACCTGGCCGCGGGTCACGCGCTCGCCCACCGCGCTGATGATCCCGCCAAACTCGTGCCCCATGATGATCGGGGGCTTGCGCCGGCCGGTGGTGCCCATGTAGCCGTGCACGTCCGAGCCGCAAACGCCCACCGCCTGCACCGCGACGATGACGTCTTCGGGTCCCGGCAGCGGGGGCTCCATTTCGCGCATGGGCATCTGCCAGGCGCCTTCATACACCAAGGCCTTCATGTTGTGCTCCCTGCCGGCTTCGCGCCGGCCGTCTCGTTTTCGAAGCGCTGGCTGTCGCGTTCTCAAGCGACGGGTGAGAACCGCTATGCCACCAGCATTGCGCTGACGGCCGTCGCCGGCTGCAGCGACTGTATCCACACCACGGCGCCCACCAGCACGGCGCACACAACCAGCACAATGAGTATGATCGCCACCCACAGCCACGCGGCCGTATCCCGGGTCTTGGGCGCCGTGCTCGGCAGCGCGATCTCGCCCAGGAGCACCGTGTAAGCCGCCTCGGCCGGCGTTTCGGTGGCCGCTGCCTCGGCCGGGGGTGGCGGCGGTGGGGGCGCGGCCGTGGCGCGCCGTTTGGGCAAAGTCCCGGTCGCCCGCTTGGGGACAGC
>CAYUYN010000608.1:0-2098 GCA_964449185.1 uncultured Anaerolineales bacterium
CTGCCGCTCCTGCATCACTTCCAGCAGCGCGCTCTGCACCTTGGCCGGGGCGCGGTTGATCTCGTCGGCCAGCAGCAGATTGGTGAAGACCGGCCCCAGCGAGGTGTTGAACTCGCCGGTCTTCTGGTTGTAGATGCGGGTGCCCACCAGGTCGGCCGGCACCAGGTCGGGCGTGAACTGGATGCGCTTGAACTCGCCGCCGATGGCCTCGGCTAAGGTCTTGATGGCCATGGTCTTGGCCAGCCCGGGCACGCCTTCCACCAGGATGTGCCCGCGCGCCAACAGCGCCACCACCAGCCGTTCCAGCAGGTGGTCCTGCCCAACGATGATCTTTTTCACCTCGTACAGCAGGCGCTCCATGGGCAGCCCGTTTTCGGCCTTGAGATTTTTATCCATCCGCCCTCTCCTTAAGCACGACTGCGCTCCCCGCGGCTGCGTAGCGGCTAGATCCGCGGCTTTCCCTTAATACTGCGGCAAACCGGCCGCGCCGCCCGCCACATCGATGGGCACCGCAAAGCCAATCCCCGCAAACGCGTCCAGGTCGCTCGCGTTCACCAGCCCAGTGACAATACCCACCACCTGGCCGGCGCGGTTCAACAGCGGCCCGCCGGAGTTGCCGGGGTTTACGGCCGCATCGATCTGAATGAGGCCCTCGATCGGCGCGGCGGCATCCACCGGATTAAACGAACGATCGAAGCCCGAAATCACGCCGGTGCTCATCGACGCGTACAGGCCGAGCGGGTTGCCCACCACAAAGGCGTCGTCGCCCACGCGCAGGGCATTGGGGTTGCCCAGCGTGGCCGGCACCAGCAGGTCCGGCAGCTCGGCGGGAGCCAGCACGGCAATGTCCTTCTCTGGCTGAGCGGCCACAATCCGCGCCACGGTCGAGAAGCCATCCGCAAAGGTCACACTGATCACCGCAGCCTGGGCCACCACGTGCAGACTGGTCAGGATTCTGCCAGTGTCGTCAATCACCACGCCGCTGCCGAGCCCCTGCCGGGTCTCACCGTCGGCGTCCGCGCGATCAGTTTGAATCAGCACAAAGGAGGGGAGGATGGCCTGATAGACCAGGGAAGCCGTGGCGGGCGGCGCGGTGGCCGAGGCCATGGCCTGCGCCACGGTATCGCTCACCTGCTCTTGGGTAAGGGGGAGCGGTTCGGGAAAGAAGCGGTTGTAAACCAGCAGGGCGGCCAGCACCGCCAGCATCCCCGCCGCAAACGGCAGCGTTCTGCGTGCCCGTCGTCGCAGGGTCTGCCAGCGTCGCCCCCATACTTCCGCGCGAGAAATCGAGGGTTCTATCATGCCTTATTTTACCCGCATTGACCGGTTCGTAGTCTACGCTTTCTCTGCGCTTGCGCATTGCACCAACGACGGCGGGTGCAGCCGTCCAATTTTTCGTTTTCCACCATATCGCTTCCCCGCTTATACCCAACACTTATTCAGAACTTGTATAGACCGCATGAGAGCCCGCTGAAAACCAAACAGAATCCGCCGGCCTGAACCTTTTCATCGTCCCCCAGCCTCTAGCAGGGGGACGCGGTCGCCCACACCTGGCACAGCCTCATGCAGGGCTGCATCGTCTCGGCCAACGCAGGCAACCTCCAGGCCGCCAAACAAGCCCAGGCCGCCGCCGTGCTGCAAAACTGGCCCCGCGTTTAGCCCCTGCCCCTTATTTCCTTCATTTCCTTCATTTCCCATTCCTCTAATACACCATCTCCCCGCGCACAAACGCCCCCGTCCGCGGGTCCCGCGGCGCCTGAAAGAACGCCTCCACCGGCGCCGCTTCCACCAGGCTCCCCGCCAGCAAGAACGCCGCCCGCTGGGCCAGGCGCCGCGCCTGGAACACATTGTGCGTGACCACCACCACCGTGGCGCCGTGCATTTGATTTTGCTCCCGCACGACGTCTTCGATCAGGCCCACATGATACGGGTCCAGGTTCGCCGTGGGCTCGTCCAACAGCAGCACGCGCGGCCTCAGCACGAGCGCGCGGGCCAACGCCGTGCGCTGCGCCTCGCCGCCTGAGAGCGTGCGGGCCGCCTGCCCCGCCAGCGCCGCCAGGCCCACGCGCTCCAGCACCGCCTCCACCTCGGCCGCCGC
>CAYUYN010000609.1:0-2095 GCA_964449185.1 uncultured Anaerolineales bacterium
TGGTGGTGTCGACTTCAACTTCGATGAGGGCGCCTTCGAGGCCGACGACGGCGCAGGAGTAGACTTTGGCTAACATGCCGCATAGTGTAAGCGAATTGGGGTGGGGGGCAAGCGCACGGCCTCTGGCAGAAGCCCACTCTTCCGCCACCGTTTCTGCCCCCCTACGTGCCGCGGCCTAAAGACGTACCCATCGCTCGCGCAATTGGCGCGGCTAATGGCGCGGGCGGAGCTCGGCGCGGAGGCGGTTGATGGCGACGGCGGCAACGACGAGCATGCCGGCCAGGATGCCGACCACCTGCACCCAGGGGGTGGTGGACGGCTTGGGGGCGGGCTGGACGGATGGGTCGCGGGTCGGCACCACGGTTAACGTGGGCGCGGGGTTGGTGACGCTGGCCGTGGTCGGCTCGGGGGCGGCGGCGGTGGCCACCAGTGGGACTTCGACGGCGGGCAGGGCACGCTCGGCGTAGCCCACCAGGTGGCGCTGGCTTCCGGGGCTGATGGAGGTCGTCACGCGGTAGAGCACGCCCAGATGGCCCGCGGGCAGCAGGATGGCGGCGGCGCCCGACGCGGCATCGGCGCCTTGGCCGAGCGGAAGGTTTTCGCGCTCCAGCCACTGGCCCTCGGCCCAGCGCAGGTAGAAGAGGGCGGCCGTATCCTGGCGGGTGGTCTCGAGGCCGACGAGGTAAAGCGTGCCCTGCGCATCGCTCACCAGGCCCAGGTTGGGCGCGATGTCGCGCAGACCCGGCACCTGGCGCGGGGGCGACCAGCTTGCGCCGCCATCGCGCGACCACTGGTGCCAGACCGGCTCGTCGGTGGCGCCAGTTTGCACCCAGAGGCGGTGCAGCTCGCCGTGGGGGCCGGCCAACAAGCGGGGGAAGCCGGCGCCGGCGCCACCGACCTCGACCGGCAGGGTCCAGGTCTGGCCGCCATCGTCGGAGGTCAGGTAGTAAACACCCAGCGGCACGGTGGCCGGGGGCAAAGGGCCTTGCACCACCATCAGGTGCAGGCGTCCATCCGTGCCGAGGGCGAGCTGCATGTCCTGCACCGCCGACCAGCCCGCGCCGACCGCGTCGAGCACTGGGCTGGGCTCGGACCAACTCTCTCCGGCATCGGTCGAGGCGGTGAGGTAGACGCCGCGTTCTTCGTTGAGCGGGAGGGTGTAGAGCACGACCAGGCGGCCGGAGGCTTCGAGGACCATGGCGGGCCAGCCGCCGGCGGGCTGGCGAGCAGGCAGGGCGCGCGGCGGGCTCCAGCCCTGCTCGACCGCGCCGTCGCGGAGGAAGGCGCGGCTGTAGTAGATCTGCCCGGCCGCGCCGCTGCTCCAGACCGCGTGCAGCCAGTCGCGCGGGTCGGCCACGATCACGGGGCTGTTGGCCGGGCCGCCCTCGGGCAGTTGGAGGATGCGCACGGCGGGGGTCCAGGCCTGGCCGGTGTGGCGGGCGTAGTACAGCGGCTGCTGATCCGGCTGCGCGGAGGAGATTTGGGTCCACAGGGCGTGCAATTGGCCGGCGGCATCGCGCGTCACCCACGGCAGGCCGGCGTCGGCGCCGGTCGGCGAGAGGGCCACCAGGGGCTGCCAGGCGCTGGCCAGCGCGGGGAGCAGCTCGGCCAGGGGCAGGTTGCTGAGGGCGCCCCAGACGTCGCCGCGCCCATCACAGCCCACCACCATCAGTTGCTCGCCAAAGAAGGCCCCATCCAGGCAGTCGAGCGTGGCCGGCCGCCCAGTGGCGGCATTGACAAAGGTCACGCGCGGTCGCGAGGGTGAGGACCAGCGGTGGCCGTCCCACACCAATAGCACGGGCGTGCTGCCGCCGTCGCTCAGGTTGGCCCATAGGACGAGGCGGCCATCGAGCAGCCGGGTGCTGCGCGCGCTGGCCAAGCAGCCGGGCATGTCTTCCAGAACGCGCAGCGGTGATGACCAGGCGCCATCCGCCGGGTTAAGCTGCTCCTGGTACAGCTCACACGTGCTGCCGCGCTGCCACAGCCGCAGCAGGCCGCCGCCCAGCACGGGCACAAGCCGCAACAGCGTTCCCATGAGGATGTACTCACCTATACCCGGCGCGACCGTGCAGAAGCCACCGGCGGCGATGAGCAG
>CAYUYN010000610.1:0-2086 GCA_964449185.1 uncultured Anaerolineales bacterium
CATGGACCACTTCCAATCCATCTACTCCTCCCGCGCGATAGAATATCACCAGATGATCGCAGCCGAAGACGCCGACGGCCAACTGCTGGCCGCCCTCCGCGCCGGCGCGCCATGGGCGGGCAAGCGCGTGCTGGACCTGGGCACGGGCACCGGCCGGCTGCCGCTGCTGTTAGCCCACGAGGCCGCGCGGGTGGTCGGTGTTGATTTGCACTGGGCCATGCTGCGCGAGCAGGCCGCGCAGCGCGACCGCGTGGGCGGCGCCTGGCCGCTGGCGCAGGCCGACATGCACGACCTGCCCTTTCCCACCGGCTGGGCCGAGGTGGTCACGGCCGGCTGGGCCATCGGCCACCTGCGCGGCTGGTATGCCGGCGATTGGCAGGCGCACATTGGCCGCGTGCTGAGCGAGATGGAGCGCGTGGCCGCGCCCGGCGGCCGCCTGGTCATCATGGAGACCATGACCACCGGCGGCCTCACGCCCGCGCCGCCGACGGCGGGCCTGGCCGAGTATTATGCCTGGCTGGAAGATGAGTGGGGCTATGCGCGCCAGGTGATTCGGACGGACTATGCCTTTGCCAGCGTGGCCGAGGCCGTGGCGCACACGGAGTTTTTCTTTGGGGCCGAGCTGGCGAGCGCCATCCGCGACAACGGCTGGGCGCGACTGCCGGAGTGGACCGGCGTGTGGACTAAGGCTTGCTCGTCGTCACCCGCCGCGCCTTCTGGATCTCCTCGATAAAGGGTTCCCAGGGCGTGCAATCGCGCTTCTGCTTTAGGAAAAGGTAGTAGTCGCGGGCAATGTCGCCCTGCTGCTCGGGGTTGAAGTTGGCGAACTTTTGGCCAAGCTTCTTGGCTTCTTTGAGGGCGTCCTCGCGCGAGGCGTGCTGTCGGATATAGTCGTAGCCGCGCTGGCCTTCCCGAAGCTGGATGTGGAGGGCGTCGGTGAGGTACCGCCAGCCCATGTGCTGGAATTGCCACTGGTGGGTCATCTCGTGGATAAGCCAGGTCATATGCCCCAGGTCGCCTTTGGCCACGACGTCGGCGCCGGTGCGAATAGGGATAGGAAAGTAGGACGTGTCGCCGAGGGTGATGGCGTTGTGATCATCCGGCCCTCGCTTGCGCTTCTGGATGACGGCCCCAATCTTGTCGACGAAGTCCGTCCAGGTGGCGCCTTCGAACACGTACGCGCGGGTATAATCCAACCCGGACCCGAAAACCAGGCGGGCTTCGTCGATTTCGTGGGGGGCAAGCGGCCGGCGCGGCATGGCAGAGCGTATCGTACAGCCAAAACGGCGCTAAGCAAAGCGGGGAAAGTTGTAAGCGAGGCACCATGAGCGACCAAGCGCCGGAAGGCGACCTATCCAGCGAGTTTGAGCGGCTGGGACAAAACCTGAAAGCGGCCGCCAGGATCGCCTGGGAGAGCGAAGAGAGCCGCAAGCTGCAGGCGGAACTTAAGAGCGGCCTGGCGGCCCTGGAAGCCGGGTTGAAGCAGGCCGCGCAGGAGATGACCACTGGCGAGACCGGCCAGCACCTGAAGGCCGACGTGGAAGACCTGGGCCAGCGCGTCGAGAGCGGGCAGGTCGAGAGCCAGCTGCGCCAGGACCTGCTGGCGGCGCTGCGCACCATTAACGGTGAGCTGCGGAAGATGGCGCGGCCGCAGCCCAAAGACGAAGCTTAATTGAGGTGCCATGGACTTCGAGCTGACCCCCGAACAGGCCATGTGGCGCGAGGCCGTGCACGACTTCGCGGACAAAGAGGTGCGCTCACGCGCGCGTGAGACCGACGAGCAGGCCAAGTTCAACTGGGAGGCCGTGCACAAGATGGGGCCGTTGGGCCTGCTCGGCCTTAACGTGCCCGAGGAATACGGCGGCGCCGGCGTGGACGCGGTGAGCGCGGCCGTGGCCATCGAGGAGTTGGGCTGGGCCTGCGGTTCCACCGCCCTGGCCATTGCCGCGCACAACGGCCTGGCCTGTGGTCCCATCGCACAGTTTGGCTCGGAGGCGCTCAAGGCCCAGTGGCTGCCGCGGCTGGCCTCGGGCCAGGGCCGCCTCGGCTCCCTGGCGCTCAGCGAGCCGGGCGCCGGCAGCGACCT
>CAYUYN010000611.1:0-2073 GCA_964449185.1 uncultured Anaerolineales bacterium
TTTAGGCCTCGGGCCGGGTTAGCGGGCGGGCTGCACCTGGCTGGCGCGGGCGCCATTGCGCTGGCGTATGCGGGCGCCTCTGCGCTGGCGTGCTACTCGGCTTGCTCGGGCGAGGGCGGCTCGACCGGCACCTTGACTTGAATCATGCCGTCCACCACCCGCGCTTCAAAGGTCTTAAGCGGTTCTTTGGCCGGGCCACCCGTCACCTGGCCGGTCTTGACGTCAAAGCGCGAGCCGTGCCAGGGGCACTCCAACTCGCCAGCGCTGAAGCGGCCGTCGGAGAGGGGACCGAAGCGGTGGGTGCAGAAGTCCTGCACGGCATAGACCGTGTTGTTCACGCGTACCACCGCCATGACGTAGCCGTTGACCTCCACGCGCAGGGCCTCGGCGTGGTCCAGGCGCTGCACGGGGGCCACGGGCACAAACCGGTCCGCGTGGCCGGGCGCGGGGGCGGCGGCGCGCAGGGTGTCACCGGGCAGGTCACTCGCGCGGCGATGACGGCCCACGCCAATGCCCTCGTCGTAGACCAGACGGCCGCCCAGGAAGCCAGACAGGTAGATGACCGCCACCGACACCAGCGACAGCGCCAGCGGGACCCACGGGGTCTGCGCCGCGTCCAGTTGGCCCAGGCGCAGCCCGCCGTTGAGCAGACCGATGGCCATGGCGCCCAGGTTGAGCCGCAGGTGGGTGTTGGCGGTCGGCTTGCCGGGGTGATCGGCGCGGATGCCGGCCCAGTCTACCACACCGAAGAGCGCCGCCACAAAGCCGGTGATGAGCCCCAGCAGCAGGGTGTAGAAGGCGGCCGGCACCAGCCAGGTGTCGGGCGCCAGCAGGCGGCTGGCCAGGTCAAAGAGCAAGCTGAGGGAGAACAGGCCAATGGGGAAATGCACCAGGAGGGTGTGGACGGGCTGGCCCAGGGGCCGGCCTTCGAGCAAGTGGCGCAGGCGCTGCCAGGCCGAGAGCGAGAACGTGGGCGAGGGTTTGGGGCGGGCCATGGTTTAGCCCTTCTCTTCCGCGGGCACTTTGGCGCCGGCGGCTTCGGCGCGCCGGCGCAGCTTGGGCTCGGAGTGGCGGGCGACGCTGATGCCGTATTGGTAGACCAGGCGGCCGCCCAGGTATCCTGAAACGGCGAGGAGGAGGTTGCCCAGCACGGTCAGGCCGAGGTGCGGCAGGGGCAGCGTGACCGTGGCGGCGGGGAGCTGCGCGCGCAGCCAGAGGTTGAGCGCGAAGAGCGCCACGGCGGTGAGGTTGAGCAGCATGTGCGCCAGACCGAGCTTGCGGGCGGGCTTTTCGGGCTTGATGTCGAGCCAGTCGGCCAGGCCGGTGACGGCGGCGGCGGCGGCCACGACCAAGCCCAGCAGGATGGCGTAGTAGGCAATCTGCACGGGCACCACGCCGCCCCGGTCGGTCTGCGAGAAGAGGTCAAAGAACAGGGCGGCGGGCCAGAGCGCCGTGGGCAGGTGCACCAGGGCCGGGTGCAGCGGGTGGCGGAGCCATTTGCCTTGCAGGAAACCTTTGATCGCTTGCATGTAAACCTATCCTTCCGGGTCGGGCTTCCAGCCGGCGCGCAGGCTGTCGCGGATGGCCTCGTAGCTGAGGCCGCGCGCGCGCGCGTCTTTGATGGCGGGCGCGAAGACGCCACGGTAGAAGGCGCGACCCATGCGGCCAACGATCTCTTTGTCAAAGAGCTTGTCGGTCTGGGGCTTGTCGTCCAGGGTGCGCCACTGGCCGGGCTTGTGCTCGCGCTGGCGGCCCTGGCCGTCGCCGTCGTCCTTCGGGCGGCCGCGCCGCGACGCGACGAGCTTGGCCAGCCACAGGCCGTAGCCCCTGGCCTCGGCGGCTCGCATGCCCTTCTTCTTCATCGCTTCCAGGCGGTTGTACTCGGCGAAGATGTCGAAGCGCCGGATGGCGGCCTGGGGCTTGGGGGCCATCTTAGTAGCGGCCTTCCGGGCAGTCTTCTTGGCGGTTTTGGCGTTCATTGTCACTTACCCCGTCAGCGGTTCGGTGGTGGGCACGGGCGCGGCACAGGGAAGATTACCAGGGAATCAATCCGTTGGATAGGGAGGGCGGAGG
>CAYUYN010000612.1:0-2053 GCA_964449185.1 uncultured Anaerolineales bacterium
CCCCATGCAACCCCTAGTTGCGCGTCGCGTAGTGCCAGCATATAATCGCCAGAACTTTCATGTCCGATCTGACGAAAGAACAATTCCCGCCGCTGCCCAAAGTGCCCTCGTCGCGCGTGCTGCCGGCGCTGGTGGTGGGCGTGGCGGCGGTGGCGCTGCTCTCGTGGCTGCTCAACACGCCCGAGGGCGTCCTCGGCAAGGCCGACGCCATCGGCTACGCCGTCTGCCACCGCATCGATGGCCGCTCGTTTCTCCTCGGCGACCGGCAGTTGCCGCTGTGCGCCCGCTGCACCGGCATGTACCTGGGGGCGCTGCTGGGGGTGGTGGGCATGCTGGCGCTGGGCCGCGGCCGGGCCGGCTTGATGCCCTCGCGCTGGGTGATGGTGGCGCTGTTTGGCTTCATGGCGCTGATGGGCATCGACGGCCTGAACTCGTACAGCCACTTCTTCCCGGGCCTGCCGCACTTGTACGAGCCGCAAAACTGGCTGCGCCTGAGCACCGGCCTGCTCAATGGCCTGTTCCTGGCCGGGCTGACTTTTCCGGTGCTCAACCAGACCCTGTGGAAGAACTGGCAGGCCCGCCCGGTGCTCGGCAACTTCCGCGAGCTGGCGCTGCTGGTGGGGGCGGCGGCGGTCGTGGTGGCCCTGGTGCTCAGCGACAATGTGGTGGTGCTGTACCCGCTGGCCATCCTGAGCGTGGTGGGGGTGCTGGTGTTGGTGGTGTCGCTCAACACCACGTTATTACTCATCGGGCTGCGGCGCGAAAACCGCGCGCAAGGCTGGGTGGGGGCGGCCCTGCCGCTGTTGGCGGGCTTGACGCTGGCGATTATTGAAATCGGAATGGTGGATGCGGTGCGCTTCGCGATCTTTGGCACCTGGGGCGGCCTGCCGCTGCCCGGGTAGGGGCGTTCAACTGAACGCCCGCGCGTCAGGTGCGGGACTGATCGCCCGCGCCGCGGGGATGTGAGAAGGGGCCATAAACATGGTTATTGCTGCGAACATTCTGGCGGCCTTTGGTTTGTCCAGCAGCGCCGGGCTCAACGCCTACCTGCCGCTGCTGGTGGTGGCGCTGGCCGCGCGCTACACGGATCTGATTACCCTCCAGGGCCCGTGGACCGCGCTGGAAAGCCCGTGGACCATTGGCGTGCTGGTGGTGCTGCTGATCGTGGAGTTCTTTGCCGATAAGGTCCCGGCCATCAACCACGCCAATGATGCCATCCAGACCTTGATCCGCCCCACGGCTGGCGCTATCCTGTTCGCTGCCAGCACCGACGTGGTTTCCAACGTTCACCCGGTCGTGGCCATCGTGCTGGGTCTGCTGACGGCCGGCGCGGTGCACGTGGCCAAGAGTGCCGTCGTGCGCCCGGCCGTCACGGCCACCACGGGCGGCGTGGCCAACCCGGTGGTGAGCATGGCGGAAGACCTCATTGCCCTGGTGCTGTCGGTGGTGGCGGTGGTGCTGCCGGTGCTCATCTCGGCGATTATCATTCTGTTGACGGCGCTGCTCTTGTGGTGGCTGTGGCGCCGCGGTGCGCGTTTGTCCCGGGCGTCGTCCGGGCGCTAAGGACGTTCAGATGGACCCTAACTACCCGCAGAATCCTAATTACTATCCGCCCGCCGCCATGCTGCCAACCAGCACGCTGGCCATCATCAGCCTGGTCTCGGCCATCCTGGGCTTCACCCTGATCCCCGTCATCGGCAGTATCGTGGCCATCATCACCGGCATGCTGGCACGCGCCGAAACCCGCACCAACCCGCCGCGCGCCTCGGGGGATGGCCTGGCAACCGCTGGAATAGTGATGGGCTGGATTATGGTTGGCTTGACGGTCATTGGTACCATCTGCGGGGTGTGTCTTTTCCTGTCACCCTTCATACTTGCCGTGCCCTTGTATCTGTTTGGTGGCGGCCTGCCTCAACCGTAGGCAACTGAGTCTATAACCGAGGGTACCCTATGCCTGACGCTTGTTTGTCCGCCCAGGCATTGTTATTCGCTCACTATTCACTTGGAGGAGAAATATGTCGAATCAGATGAACGCGCCTGCGGGGGGCGGCAA
>CAYUYN010000613.1:0-2049 GCA_964449185.1 uncultured Anaerolineales bacterium
TGCAACGCGCCGCAGTTGGAGCGCACCGAAGGCGGCCGGGCGGCGCTTCGTCATCATGGGCTACAACTACCAGCGCGGCATCGGCGAGATGCTGGAGAACCTCGGCCACCGGGCCGAGTCGATTCTCGACCACGCCTGGCGGCACAAGCAGGGCGAGGCCAACCTGTGGAAGCGCTTTGCCCGCTACGATAAGACCGCGCCCGGCCAAGCCGAGGTGGGCGTGATGCACTTCGCGCCCAACAGCGACAAGGACTACGACTGGGGCAACCGCACCCGCGTGCGCAGCCGCGCCCACACCTGGAAGAAATTCCCCAACCTGGAGGGCGAGCCGGTGGTGGTCGATTCGGACACCTGGGGCAAGGGCGACACCCGCAGCCACCATAGGTGGTGGTTCGACCTCATCCCGCACATCACCGGCGGCAAGGACGGGCTGGCGCATAACTGGTGGAAGTACATCATTGACCCGAATACGGTGAGATAGGGTTTTGGCGACGGGCCAGACCTCCGCGGCCGGCGCCATTGGCGCCGGCCGCGGAGGTCTTTTTTTGCGGAACGCCGGCTGGTTTGACAACCCCTCGTCCGTGCGATACCCTCTCCCGCACGAGGGCCCCTGCCATGCACACACCCGCGGTTTGGCAAGACGATCCCGAATGCGGCCATGCCGTCGCGCAGGCCTACCAGACCCACTACTGTTCCTATATCCGCACACCGCGCCTGCTGACCCTGCAGCGCACTGGCAGCGACGACGAGCTGGCCCTGATTACGGCGCATCAGTGGCACGAGCTGTGGTTCAAGGTCCTGCTCACCGACCTGCGCGCGGCCGTGGTCAGCGATGGTGAGACTTACGAAGCCGTCAAGCTGCTCAAGCGCGGGCTGGAGCTGTTCCGGCTGTTTGACCAGCACGCCGACTTGGCCGAGACCGTGCTCGTGCGCGACCTGCGCGTGACGCGCGGGCTGCGCGGGTTAGAGGCGAGCATGCCCTCGTGGCAGTTCCGCGAGATCCTGCGGCTGGCCGAAGACCTGCCACGGCTGGCGGCCTTCACCTTCCCCGGCCTGGCCGAGGTGGTGGCTGAATACGAGGCGCGGATGGGCGCTTTTCGTGTCCGCTACGAGCGCCTGATCGGTGATACGCTGCGGCCTGCCGCGGACGGCCCCGACTACGCGGAGTGGCTGGCGCTGGACACCCTGCTGTCCTTGCAGGAGGGCGTCAAGGCGGCCTGGTGCCCGGCCGAGGCAGCGCCGCCCGGGTTCTGGAAGCCCGACACGGTCAGCCCGGACGAGAACATGTTCATCATCGTCCACCAGTGCTTTGAACTATGGTTCAAGGTCATTCTCAACCTGGTGGACCGCGCCCTCCCCGCGCTCATGGCCGGCCAGGTGCCCGAGGCCACGCGCCGGCTGCGGCGCGCGGTGCTCATCCAGCGCCTGCTCGTGCCGCAGATCCAGATCCCCGCCACCATGCTGCCGCTCGACTTTATGCGCTTCCGCAGCCAGAAGCGCGACGAGGCGGGGCAAGCCCAGGTCACCGGGCTTGCCCCGGCCAGCGGCACCGAGAGCTACCAGTTCCGCGAGATCGAAATTGTGTGCGGCCTGCGTGACGACCCGGTGTTCCAGAAGTACCTGGACGGCACCGACAAGCTCCCCGTGCGGCTGCTGACCCCCCGCCAGCGCGAGCGCCTCCAGCAGCCCAGCCTCCCGCAGGCCTTCCGCCAGGCCGTGCGCCGGCGCGGCCTCGAGCGCTACGACGACCTGTTCACCCCCGCCGACACGCCCAACCCTCACCTGGACTTGGCCCTCCTGGCCGACACCCTGCTCGAGTTCGATGAGTTCTTCCGCTTCTGGCGCCAGAGCCATGTGAGCATGGTCGAAAAGATGATCGGCGCCAAATCCGGCACCGGCTTCCTGGGGCCGGAATACCTGAGGGAAACCACAGGCGTCATGAGCCAGTCGCAGAACCGCATCTTTGAAGACCAGCAGGCGCGGCCGAGGTTTTTTGAGGAGCTGTGGGAGGTGAGGACGCGGTTGAGTGGGTGAGGAGGTGTAGGAGTG
>CAYUYN010000614.1:0-2045 GCA_964449185.1 uncultured Anaerolineales bacterium
ACTGCCGACTGCCGACTGCCGACTGCCGACTGCCGACTGCCGACTGCCGACTGCTGACTGCCGACTGCTGACTGCCGTCTGCCGTCTGCCGTCTGCCCAGCGCCACTGGCGCGAACCGCCCGGCCGAGTATCATTGGACCGGTCACGTAGTCACTTGGAGGCAGAAAGAGAACGGGCATGGCATCTGAGTTTTGGTCTCAACAGCGTGTGGTCGTCACCGGGGGCGCGGGGTTCTTGGGCCGGTATGTGGTGGAAAAGCTGCGGGCGCGCGGCTGCCAGCAGCTCTTTATCCCTCGCAAGCGGGACTATGACCTGCGCGAGCTGGGCGCCATCCGGCAGCTCTACGCCGACGCGCGGCCGAGCCTGGTCATCCACCTGGCGGCGGTGGTGGGCGGCATCGGCGCCAACCGCGAGCGCCCCGGCGAATTTTTCTACGACAACCTGATGATGGGCGCGCAGCTGTTGGAACAGGCGCGGCTGTCGGCCGTGGACAAGTTCGTGGCCATCGGCACGGTGTGCGCCTACCCCAAGTTCGCGCCGATCCCCTTCATCGAAGACGATTTGTGGAACGGCTATCCCGAAGAGACCAACGCGCCCTATGGCCTGGCCAAGAAGATGCTGCTGGTCCAGTCGCAGGCCTACCGCCAGCAGTACGGCTATAACTCATTGTTCCTGCTGCCGGTCAACCTGTATGGCCCGCGCGATAACTTTGACCCGCGCACCTCGCATGTGATCCCGGCGCTGATTAAGAAATGCATCGAGGCCGTGGCTCGGGGCGATGACGAGATCGTGGTGTGGGGCGACGGCAGCCCCACGCGCGAATTCATCTACGTGGAAGACGCGGCCGAGGGCATCGTGCTGGCGGCCGAGCGCTACGACAAGAGCGACCCGGTCAACCTGGGCTCGGGCTTTGAGATTTCGATCAAAGACCTGGTGGAGCGCATCGCCGCGTACGCGGGCTTCCGCGGCCGGCTGGTGTGGGACACCACCCAGCCCAACGGCCAGCCGCGCCGCCGGCTGGACTGCAGCCGGGCCGAGCACGAGTTTGGCTTCCGCGCACAGGTGGGTTTTGAAGAGGGCCTGCGCCGCACCGTGGCCTGGTACGTGGCCGAGCTGGCCGGGCGGCCCGCGGCCGCCTAAGCTTAAGGGAAATACCGTAGGGCTGAAAGCCTCCGCCCAGCCGGCGTGCTATAATCGTGACACCCACC
This sequence comes from uncultured Anaerolineales bacterium, assembly GCA_964449185.1. Classification (GTDB taxonomy): domain Bacteria; phylum Chloroflexota; class Anaerolineae; order Anaerolineales; family UBA6663; genus CAYUYN01. Next base: position 1,209 of record CAYUYN010000614.1, read on the forward strand.
TTGACCACCACCCCCTCCACCATCGAATACGACTCGGCCGCGCGCCGGCTGTCGCCCCTGGCCGACTTCCTGGAGCTGCTGCGCTACCGCGACCTGCTCCAGATGATGGCCGTGAACATCAGACCCGCTACAAGCGTTCGGCCCTGGGCGTGCTGTGGAGCCTGCTCAATCCCCTGCTCAACATGGCGGTGCTCACCATCGCCTTTGCCAACCTGTTCCGCGTCGCGCTGAGCGACTACCCGATCTACGTGCTGTCGGGCCTCATCGCCTGGAACTTCTTCAGCCAGACGACCCTCTATGCCATGAATGCGGTGGTGTGGGGCGGGCACCTGCTCAAGCGCATCTACCTGCCGCGCACCATCTTCTGCGTGGCCTCCATCGGGCACGGGCTGGTCAACCTGGGCCTGACGCTGCTGCCGCTGCTGGGCCTCGTGCTGCTGCTGCGGCACGGCGTGTACCTCACCTGGCTGTTTCTGCCGGTGGCCGTGCTGCTGCTGGCCATGTTCGCGCTGGGCGTGGCGCTGCTCGTGTCGGCGCTGGCCGTGTTCTTTACCGACGTGGTCGACATCTACCAGGTGCTGCTCCAGGCGGCGTTCTTCCTGACGCCGGTGATGTATCCCAAGGAAATTATGCCGCCCCAGTACGCCTGGATCACCCAGGTCAACCCCATGTACTACCTGCTGGAGCTGTTCCGGGCGCCGATTTACGACGGCCGTTTGCCGGAGCCCCTGACCATGCTGGTGGCGGCCGGGTCGGCGGTGGGGGTGCTGCTGCTGGGGTGGTGGATTTACACGCGAAAGGCCGAGGATTTTGTTTACCATATCTGACCCGGCGGCG
>CAYUYN010000615.1:0-2042 GCA_964449185.1 uncultured Anaerolineales bacterium
AGCGGCTGCCGCAGGCCCTGGCCGCGGCCGGCGCCCGGGTGGACCGGCTGCGGCTGGCGGCGCCGTCGCTGGAAGATGTCTTTATCGCGCTGCTGCAGGCGCAGAACTCACGACCGACCAAGGGGTAAGGGCTGTCCGCCTGGCCCGCTTCTGCTATGAACGATAACGTGATTGCTGTACACGACCTCGTCAAGATGTTTGGCGAATTTGCCGCCATCGACCACGTCAGCTTCGAGGTGGCGCGCGGCGAGGTGGTCGGTTACCTGGGCCCTAACGGCAGCGGCAAGACCACCACGATGCGCGTGCTGCTGGGCCTGCTGCGGCCTACCAGCGGCACGGTGCGCGTGCTGGGCTACGACATCACGCGCGAGGCCGAGCTGGTGCGCCCGCGCGTGGGCTACATGAGCCAGAAGTTTGCGTTGTACGAAGACCTGACGGTGCGCGAGAACCTGGTGTTCTACGCGGGGGTTTACGGCCTGGCGCCGGCCGTTTACCGGCCGCGCGTGCGCGAGGTGATCGAGCTGATTGGCCTCGGCGGCCGCGAGGGCGAACGGGCGGGGGCGCTGGCCGGCGGCTGGCGGCAGCGCCTGGCGCTCGGCATCGCCATCGTCCACCGGCCGCAGCTGCTCTTTTTGGACGAGCCCACCAGCGGCGTGGACCCCGAAGCGCGCCGCGCCTTCTGGGACATGATCTATGCCCTGGCCGAAGAGGGCGCGACCATTTTTGTCAGCACCCATTACATGGACGAGGCCGAGCACTGCGGGCGGCTGGGCATTATGAACCGCGGCCGGCTGCTGGCGCTGGACTCGCCCAGCGCCCTCAAGCGCACGGTGGTGCAGGGCGACGCCTGGGACGTGACCGCCCAGCCGCTGATCACGGCGCTGGACGCCTTGGCCGTCGTGCCGGGGGTGCGCTACACTGGTCTGCTGGGCGATCATCTGCACTGCCTCACCGCGCCAAAGGCGCACACGGCCTACAGCCTGCGCGCCGCGCTGGCTGCGGCCGGCTTTGCCGAGGCCCTGGTGGAGCCGGCCGAGGTGACGCTGGAAGATGTCTTCGTGGCGCTGGCGCGCGACAACTAAGCAATAGCCCCATCTTCCCAAGTTGCCCTGCCTCACGACTACGCTACAATACCCCGCATGGCAATTCAAACCATCGGGCGCTACCGCCTGCTGCGCGATCTAGGGCAGGGCGCTGCGGCCCACGTTTATCTGGCGCGTGACCCCACCTCTGGCCGGCAGGTGGCCGTTAAGCTCCTCGCCGCGGCTTACACGGCCGATCCCGGCTTTCCCGAACACTTTGACCGGGCACTGAAGGCGCTGGCGGCGCTGGACCATCCCTATCTCGTGCCGGTGCAGGACTTCGGCCGCGAGGCAGATCAGTTCTACCTGGTCCAGCGCTACATGCCCGGCGGTACCCTGGCCGACCGGCTGGATGGCCGGCCCATGCTGCTGGCCGAGGTGGTGCCGATTCTGCAGCGCCTGTCCGACGCGCTGGATACGGCCCACAACGCCGGCCTCTTCCACGGCGACCTCAATCCCGCGCACGTGCTGTTCGATATCAATGGCCGCGCCTTTGTGACCGACTTGGGCCTGACCCCGCTGCTCCAGGGCGCGGGCACCGCCACCCAGCCCGGCTTGCCCGGCCTCCCCGGGACGCCCCCGGCGGGTTGGGAGCGCTTTGTCACGCCCGCTTATATGAGCCCCGAACAGGCAGTGGGCGAAGGGGCGGACAGCCGCAGCGATGTGTACGCGCTGGGGGTGATGCTGTTTGAGATGCTCACCGGGCGCCAGCCGTATGTGGCGGCGACGGCCGAGGGCGTGGTGCGCCAGCAGGTGGAAGAGGCCGTGCCGCAGTTGAGCGAGGCCGCCCTCGCGCGCCTGGTGCTGCCGGAAGAGTTCAACCAGGTGATGGCGCGCGCGCTGTCGAAGCAGCGCGACCGGCGCTACCCGACCGCCGGCGTGCTGGCCGAGGCCATGCGCTCGGTGTTCCTGATGACGCCGGCGCCGGCCCCCGCCGAGCCGCCGGCTCCGCCGCCTACC
>CAYUYN010000616.1:0-2018 GCA_964449185.1 uncultured Anaerolineales bacterium
GGCGCCGCCGCCCCCGGCCCCCATCCACGTCGGCGGCAGCGTGGGCGGGGATGTGGCCGGGCGCGACCTGCGCAAGACCACCACCGCCGGCCGCGACGTGGTGGGCGGGGACGTCGTGACCACGACGACCACCACCCACGTCGGCTTCAGTATCGGCGCCGTGCAGCGGCTGGTGGTCACGGTAGGCGTGCTGGTGTTTGTCACCGCGCTGTGCTTCTTTTCCAGCGGCTTCGTGCTGGGCGGCGTGGCCCTGGCCGCGCTCAGCCGCCCGGTCGGCTCCAGCCCGGAGGCCGCGGTGAGCTTTCAGGATAAGCTCAGCGCCCTGCAGAACCTGCCCCCCGGCGAGCGCTACACCTTCAGCTTCACCGAAGAAGAGATCAGCTCCTATTTCCGCCTGGTGGTGGCGCCCACCCTGGGCGGGCTTGATGTCACCGACGGCAAGGTGCGCCTGCTGGACGATGGGCACCTGGTGATCGGCGGCCGGGCGGAGGGCTTGGGCGGCATCAACTTCGCGGCGATCTTTGCGGTGCAGGATGACGTCGGTAAGCCCCTGGACCTCACCGCCGCCGCGGTGCAGGTGCTGCCCACGCGCAACACCCCCTTCGGCTGGGTGCTCGTGCCCACCGCGGCGCTGGGCGGCCTGGAGCAGTCGCTCAACGACCTGTTTGGCAACGTGCAGATCGTGCAGGCCACGTCCAACCCCGACGGCCAAGGCTGGACCTTGACCGTCGTCGGTCACTGAGCAGCCTGGCTGTCCATTACCTCGCAATGCCTGAGGGATCTCGATGCCTGCCGCTCGTATTACGTTCAAAAGCTTCCTGCGTGAATTGGATATTCCTCCGGCCGAGCACGACGCGGTTGCCGAAAGCGTGGCCCACGGCTTGACGGCCTGCGAGCGCAAGGGTTGGGGGAACGAGGGCGCGCCGGTGCTGCCCAACGACCTTTTCCGCGTGCCACACCTGCTCGGCTATGCGGCCGTGGCCGTGGTGCGGCACGCTGCGCTCTCGCCCGTCACCAAGCTGAAGATTGTCCGGTTCACGCTGCAGCAGGCCCGCCCCCTGGAAGACAACGGCACGCCGCGCGGCCTGACGGTGCTGCTGAGCTTTCTGGCGGGCGCGGGCGCCTTGGACCTCGCCGGCTTCACCGCCGCCATGAAGCTGGCCGAGATCGAGCGCGCCATCTTTGACGAGCTGAAGCTGGACGAGCTGCGCGTGCTGACGGACTGGCTCATTGCACAGGCCGAGCTAGACGACCGGCAGCGGCTGTGGTGGCTGTGGTTCCTGGCCGGTCACTGCCGACAGCCCACCTTGGGCCGGCCCTGGAGCGACTATTTGCTTGAGCACCCTGGGCTGTCTGGCGACTTCAAACACGCGCTGTGCGCGGCCTGGCTTTCAGACCGGTCACCCAGCCTGGCGCCCGAGCCCTGGCGCGCGCTGGACCAGGCGCTGGCCGCCGAGATGCGCGTTGAGCAGACGGGAACAGACCAGGCCGCGGACCTCGACGGTCCGTTGCTATCCATGCTCGACGACGGTAAGGACGACGAAGCTGACGACGAAGACGATGTCTTCGCTTCGCTAAACGTGGTCGGCCACCTGATGCGCAGCGCGCTCGGCGGCTATTTGCTGATGCCGCCCTATATCCAGCGCCGCGCCGTGCTAGGCCTGGCCCAAACCGGTGACGATCCGCTCACGCTCTGCCAGCGCTATCTCGACACAGACCGCCGCGACGACACCGGCCCCCTCAACCAGGCGGTGGCCGATGTGCTGCGCGCCTATCACGGCCAGATGCCGGCCGACGCCGTCCAGGCGCTGATCGAGCGCGGCCTGAGCCTGCCCCAGACCAACACCCGCAAGGCCTTTTACGCCCTGGCGGCGGACCTGTACGGGCCGGCCGTCTGGCAGCGGGCCCAGCACGACAACGCGGCTTCCGTCCGCGCCTGGGCGGCGCAGCAGGCGGCCGGGGGGAGCCAGCCAGGCCGGCCGCGGCGCCGGGGTTAGCACCGCCTCGCTTACGCCGGC
>CAYUYN010000617.1:0-1995 GCA_964449185.1 uncultured Anaerolineales bacterium
GGCGCGCGTGAGGAAGCGCAGGCCGGCGCCCACCCGAACCGCATCGCCAAAGCGCGGCAGCCCCGGGCCGGCCATATCGAGCAAGGGTTTACCCACGCGCACAGGCGCACCATCCATGGGCCGCAGCCGCGACAGGTAGTAGCTGCTCATGCCCCCGCCGACTAGGCCCAGGGCAAAGACAATCTGGTAGTTGAGCGGAAAGACCACGCTATCCAGCAGCCAGCCCGAGAACAGCGATGTCGTCATCATGCTGACCGCCAGCAGGGCATTGCGCCGGCCCACCACCAGCGCGCGCTCCTCGGGCGGCACCACATCCGCGAACATGGCGTTGAAACTGATCGCCAGCACGGTGCCCGGCACCGACATCAGCCCGATCACGGCGGGCAGCGCCCAGGTTTGGAGGTGCTCGGCGAACAGCACCGGGAGGAAGACGATGGCGACGTAGCCCAAACGGAACCAGACTGACGACAGAAACGTGGCGCGCAGGAGCGAGCGGCCCTCCAACGCCCGCGCCGCCGGCAGTGACACAAAGAGGCTGACGACAGCCGGACCGGCCGTGAGCAGGCCCACCTGCAGCCCCGTGGCGCCAATGCGGGCCGCGTAGACGGCCAGAAACGCCTGCGCGCTGCCGGCCAGGATCCCGTACCAGAGGATATCGAGATACAGTTGCCGCGCGTTGTGCTTCTTGGTGTTGGTCTGGTTGGCCGCGGTGGTGGGCGCGGGCGATTGCTTTGTTGGAGGCGGGCTCTGCATGCGGCGCAGTTTACCATAGGCAGATTTGGAGCACCGCTTCACGGACTACGCTCTCTCGCCTCGCGCCTCGCTCGCACCTTTAGATGAAAAAGTCCGTCGCGCGCAGCGGATCGCGCGCAGCGGTCGTCGCCATCTTTGACAGCCCGCCGCGAGTGATTACACTACACGCGCCATGACGAAACGCATCACCCAACCTCCCAAACGCAGTGCGCGTCCACGTCCGCTGACCGAGCGCGGCCTTGCGCGGGCCATGGGCGTGCTGACGGTGGTCGACCCAGACCTGGCGCGCGTCGTGGAGTGCTTCGGCCGGCCGCCGCTATGGGGCCGTGCCGTGGGCTTCGCCACGCTCATCCACATCATCCTGGAGCAGCAGGTGTCGCTGGCCTCGGCGCGGGCTGCCTTTGACCGGCTGGCCGCCGCCGCGCCGGTGACGCCCGATAACTTTCTGCGCTTCGACGACGCGGCCTTGCTGACCATCGGCTTTAGCCGCCAAAAGGCAGCCTATGGACGTGGGTTGGCGCGAGCGCTGGCCTCGGGTGAGCTGGACCTTGAGGCGTTGGAGACGCTGGACAACGACCAGGCGCGAGCCGCGCTCGTGGCGCTCAAAGGCATCGGGCCGTGGACGGCCGACCTCTATCTGCTGATGGCGCTGCGCCGTCCCGATGTGTGGCCGGTCGGCGATCTGGCCCTGGTGCTGGCGCTGCAAGAAGTAAAGGGTCTGGCCCAGCGCCCCACCCCCGCTGAGATGGAGGCCATTGCCGAAGCCTGGCGGCCGTGGCGCGCGGTGGCGGCGCGAGTGTTGTGGCACTATTATTTGAAGACGCCCCGCCGCAAGAAGACGGCTGACGAAAAATGACCGCTGGGAAAGCCTCGGCTACCGATGAATCCGAGGTCATCCCCGAAATTCGAGGTAGGGGCGTTCAATATAGGACGAAAGATCGAGCGCCATTGAGCGTGCCGCGACAGAACACGGTGACACCGTTTAGCACGTTGATCGCGACGCCGGCGCGCGGGCAGTGGCTGGGCAATCGCGGCTGTCTGCACGATGAGCACGGGCGCATACGGCGGTTGTACCAGACGCGCCGGTGGATTGTGTGCCTGCTGGAATTCAAAGGCCTGCGGCGCGCGCTCATGCAGCCGGGCCGCTGGACCGAACTCTTCTTCCTGGACGAGGCCACCGCACTGGCGGCCGGCCACCGGCCGTGTGCCTATTGCCAGCGGGCGCGCTATGACGAGTTCCGC
>CAYUYN010000618.1:0-1989 GCA_964449185.1 uncultured Anaerolineales bacterium
GAGGTGGGGCGCTGCGAGATTGCAGCGGGGCTGTGCCGGGTGTTTCTACCCTAAGGGGTAATAGAAATGGGGTTGCCGAATTGGCCGCGGGCATAGCCCGCGGCCAATTCGGCAGCCCCATATTCCTTTTCAATACATGACCCCCATCTCGATCGAACCGTCCGGCTGGCGCGATCTGCGCGGCGTGTGGGCCCTGGAAAAAGCTTGCTTTGGGCGTGATGCGTGGGGCCCATTTGATCTGGTGTTTGCGCTCACCGGCCCCGGCGTGCGCCTGAAGGCCGTCGCCGAGGGCCGCCTCGTCGGCTTCGTCATGGGCGAGCCCAAGCCGGCTGAGGACTTTGCCTGGATCGCCACCCTCGGCGTCCACCCCGACTTCCAGCGCCGCGGCATCGGCGCCCGCCTCCTGGCCGAAGTGGAAGCACGCCTCACCGTCCCCGTCATCAAGCTCACGGTGCGCCAATCCAACAGCGGCGCGCTGGCCCTCTATCGCAAGTTTGGCTACGCCTCCACCGGCCGCTGGGACCGCTACTACGCCGGCGGAGAGGCGGGGGTGATCATGGAGAAGCGGCGCGGCTAACAGGGAATATGGGGTGGTCGGCGGCCGCGAAGCGGCCGCCGGCCACCCCAAAAAAAGTACAGCCGCCCCTTGAACGAAACCCTCGCCTGGGTTACAATACCCGCTCGACAACCTGGGGCGTTGTACCCTTCGCCCACTTAGTGCCTCCAGAAAGGGCTTGACCTCCATGAAAGTGCTGCTGCTCAAAGACGTCTATAAGCTGGGCCACGCCGGCGATGTGAAGAAAGTCGCCGACGGCTACGCGCGCAATTTCCTCATTCCCCAGCGCCTGGCCACCCTGGCCACCGTCACCGCCGTCAAGCAGGCCGAAACCCTGCGCGGCAACGCCGCCATCACCCGCGCGAAGCTCAACGAAGAGCTCTCCGGCGTGGCCGAGAAGCTCAACGCGCTCACCCTCACCTTTGCCGTCAAGGCTGGTGAGACCGGCAAGCTCTACGGCTCGGTGACTCCCGCCCAAATCGCCGAAGAGATCAAGCGCACCTCCGGCCTGGAAGTGGACCGCCGCAATGTCGGCCACCAGCCGCTGCGCGAGCTCGGCGAGTTTAAGGTGCCCGTGCGCCTGACCACCGACCTGATCCCCTCCATCAAGGTCATCATCTACCGCGAGGGCGAGGTCCTGAAGACCCAGGCCCCCGCTGCGCCGGCCGCCGAGGCCGCGCCCGCCGCTGAGCCCGAAGCCGAAACCCCCGAAGCTGAAGCCCCCGTGGCCGAAGCCGAAGTGACCGCCGAAGTGACCGCCGAAATGACCGCCGCCGAATAGAGACCGCGGAGGGTGGCGGGCGGGACCGGAGGCGGCTGCGGCGCGCACACCCGTGGCCGCCTCTGGTCCCGCCCATCGCTTGGCCGCGGGTACGGCCACCGGCGCAGCCATCTTCGCGCCGGTGGCCGTTCCATTTCTCGCATGAGTGAAACCGTCGGTCAGGTCCTGCGCGCCACGCGCGAAGCCAAAGGGCAGACGCTCGAAGATGTCGAGCGCGTCACGCGTATCCGCGTCAAGCACCTGGCTGCGCTCGAGGCCGACCACTTCGCCGCGCTGCCGTCGACGGCCCATACCCGCGGCTTCCTGAAAAACTACGCCCAGCACCTGGGCCTGGACGCCGACACGCTCACGGCCGCCTACGATGCGCAGCAGCACAAGCGCTGGCTGCTGCCCCTGCGGAATGCGCCACCGCGGCCGGCAGCCCCCGTGCCCGCGCGCCCGGCGCGCGGCAATTTTCAGAACCGCCCGCCCCAGGTGCGGGTGCGCCGGCCGCGCTTCCTGTCGGCCGATGTGCTGGTGGCCACGGTCATCACCCTGGTGCTGGTGGCCCTGCTGGTGTGGGGCGGCACGCAGCTCGCCAGCGGGCTGGCGGCCTCCGCCACGGCCACCTCCGCCACGGCCACCGTGGGTGCGCCGGCCGGCACGCTCGACC
>CAYUYN010000619.1:0-1974 GCA_964449185.1 uncultured Anaerolineales bacterium
CTAAGGCTTGCCAGGGACTGCCAGCCGGCAAAGTCACCCCCAGGCCGCCGGCGGTGTCAAACAACGCCGCCAACACCCAGGCAGCGCTGACCGCCCCGGCCAACTGCCCCAGCCAATAGGCCGGCAGGTCACGCCAGTCAAAGTGACGGGTGAGGGCGAAGGCCAGGGTGACAGCGGGATTCAAGTGCGCGCCTGAAACGTGGCCGGTCGCTGCCACCATGACCATGACGGCCAGGCCAAACGTTAGCGCGATACCCACATTGCCCAGTGAGCCCGTCTGGGCATTGACCACAATTGCCCCACAGCCGGCCATGACCAAGACAAAGGCGCCGACAAACTCAGCGCCCACGCGGCGCCATAACCCCGTCATGGCTGCCGGGCCCGCTCACGACCGCCGGTCTCGAGCAAATCGGCAAAGTGCGCGGGTAGGCCGGCCGCGCGTACGGCCTCGGCCGCTGCCGTCACGTCGTAGTCAACGCGCCGAACCCTGATCTCCAGCGCAGGGCCAAAGTCGGCCACCACATAGCCGGCGCGTGGGTCGCCGTCCTTGGGCTTGCCCACCGAGCCCGTATTGACGAACAGGGTGCGGCCGACTTGCCTCTGGTAGGGCAGGTGCGTGTGGCCGGAGAACAGCACGTCACACCTGGCCACGCGGGCGACGTTCTCAAACACCGAAGCTGGCCGGTCCTCATAAAGATATTCGTTGATCCGGCGCGGGCTGCCGTGCACAAACAGGACCTCGCGGCCCTCGAACACCTCGCGCCGGTCAAAGGGCAGCGTCCGCAGATAGGCTTTGCGATCCGGTGTCACCCGCTCACGCGTCCAAAACAAGGACTGCTGGCCGAGGGCGTCATCCGCCGGGTCCTTATAGACACAGCCGCAGTCATCGCGGTCGAAGCCGACGCCGTCATCGTAGTTGCCCATGAGCGCCGGGACCTCGCGCTCACGCAGGTCGTCGATGACCTCGTTCGGGAAGGCCCCGTAGCCCACTAAATCCCCCAGGCACATGACCGCGTCGGGCGCCTGGGTGTGCAGGTCGGCCCAGACTGCTTTCAGCGCGTGCTGATTGCCGTGGAGGTCGGATATGATCGCGAGCCGCATGCTGCCTAGCCTTTCTGGCTGTCTGATCGCCGCCGGTCAATCCGCAGCAGCAGGTAATTGATGCGCGTCGTCAGCTCAAGGGCGGTCTGGTTGAAGGCCCGCCGCCGCGCAGCGGCGCCGGCCACCTGGGCGGGGTCTGGAAAACTCCAGTGGATCTGCTCCGGGTCGCCGGGGAAGACCGGGCAGCTCTCGCGCGCCAGGTCACACACGGTGATCACGTAGTCAAACGACTGCCCCACATACTCGCTTAACGACGTGGACTGTTGGCCGCTGATATCAATGCCGCGCTTGGTCATAGTCTCGACCGCCAACGGGTGCAGGGGCTGGGGGTCGGTGCCGGCGCTGTAGGCCTCCACCCGGCCTTTGCTAAGGTGGCGCAGAATGCCCTCCGCCATTTGGGAACGGGCGCTGTTGTGAGTACATAGAAATAGGACGCGCAGCGGCGGCAGTGCTGGCGCCGCTGACGCGCCGGCCGGGTCTGGCTCGGGTGCCAGCGCCGGGTGCAGGGCCTGGCCGCTGGCGAGGTACAGCCGCTGGACCTGCTCGAGCCGCAGGCTGTAGTACACGTCGCGGCCATCAGACGCACTGCGGCGAGCGCTGACTAACTTGTATTGCCTTAGTCGCTGCAAATGATAGGACACCAGATTGGCGGGCTGCCGCAGCAGATGAACCAGCTCCTGCACGCGGTGATCACTGTGCGCCAGGGCGGTAATAAGGCGCCAGCGCATGTCGTGGGCCAATAACTTCAGGAAGGTTGGGGAACGCGAGACAGAGATGGACTGGGCCATATGCTCCTCCAAAATTGATTATATCAATCTATTTTGAATTATAATGGCGAGGCGATCAATTTGCAAGGGGGGAGCGGCGGCGGGG
>CAYUYN010000620.1:0-1971 GCA_964449185.1 uncultured Anaerolineales bacterium
CGGCCCAAACGGCCGTGGTCGGTGACGCGCAATGCGCTGCTGCTGGCGCTGGAGATGGTGGCTTTTGTGCTGATGGCGGCGCTGTACCTGGCCCCGCTGGGCACCCTGTGGCCGCTGACCCCGGCGCTGTGGACCGCCCACCGCGGCGCGGTGATCACCGGGTTCGTCTTTGCCCTGGTGGCGGTGTTGGCGCTGGCGGCGGCGGCCGGGTTCCTGCGGCTGGCGCGCGGGGCCTGGCTGCTGGCGGTGCTGGTGCAGGGCGTCCAACTGCTCCTGGCCTTAAGCCTCTATTTTGAAAGCCGGCCGGCCTACGTGTACTTGATGATGATCTATGGGCTGGTGATGGTGCTGTACCTGCACCAGGACGATGTGCAGGCCGCGTTCCGGCCCCCGACGCCACCCAGCGAGACAGGACCGGCGGGATGAGCGCCCGGCCCGAAACCCTGCGGCCCACCGGCGAGATAGCGCCGGCCCCCCACGCCCCGCTGGTGGCTTTCCCCAACACGGCCCATGACGAAGACCTGCTGCGGCGCTGCGAGCCGGTCATCCGCTACACGCGCGGCGAGCGCTTCTTCCCCATGGATGTGGAGCGCTACGCGCGCGTTTCCAGCCTGTGGCTGCAGCGCGGCAACGAGCCGCCCGTGTGCCTGGTGCCGGAGGGCCAACTGACCCTGGAGAAGCTGGCCGAGCCGCGCGGCAGCGAGTTCGGCACGCTGTATTTTATCAAGTTCATCGAGCCGCTGAACATCGCGCAGATGGCGGCCTACACGGTGCACGAGGGCCTGGCCAAGAAGGACCCGAGCGAAGTGTTCCAGGCTGGGCGCGGGCGGCTGGCGCGCGTGGGCTACAGCTCGCGCTTTGTGGATGCGCTGTTCAGCATCACGCTGCTGGCGCGCGGGCGCGTGCCGGGCGACACGGCCGCGGCGGCGGCCCGCATCACCCAGCAGATGCAGGCTGGCGTCAAACAATACCACTACTATGGCCGCGTCCTCCGGCGCGACGGCTGGATCGCGCTCCAGTATTGGTTCTTCTATCCCTTCAACAACTGGCGCTCGGGCTTTGTGGGCGTCAACGACCATGAGGCCGATTGGGAGATGGTGTATGTCTACCTCTCCGAGCTGAGTGACGGCGGCGTGAAGCCCGAATGGGTGGCGTATGCCTCGCATGACTTTGCGGGCGATGACCTGCGCCGCCGCTGGGATGACCCCGAGCTGGAGAAGGTGGACGGGCACCCGGTGATCTACGCCGGGGCTGGCTCGCACGCCAGCTATTATGCGCCCGGCGATTACCTGGCCGAGCTGGAGCTGCCCTTCCTCAAGCCGCTGGTGCGCATGGTGGATGTGCTCCAGGGCCTGGGCCGCCGGCTGATCCGGCAGTCACGCGGCGAAACCGACCCGGAAACCTCGGGGCCGTCGTTCAACATCTTTCGCATCCCGTTTGTGGACTATGCGCGCGGGGACGGCGTGGCGGTGGGCCCCGGCACCGACAAGCCCTGGGGCCCGCCGGTGCTGCTAAACGAGTCGCAGGCGTGGGCCATGAACTACCGCGGCCTGTGGGGCCTGTACGCGCGCGACCCGATCGCGGGCGAGAACGCGCCGGCCGGCCCGGTGTACAACCGCGACGGCACCATGCGCCGCTCGTGGTACGACCCGCTGGGCTGGGCCGGGTTGGACAAGGTGGCGCCGCAGGACGAGGTGCTGCCGATTATTGACCAGCAATTGGCGCGGGTGGAGGGCCGGCGCACCACGCTGGAAACCCGCATTCAGGAGAAGTGCCGGGAGCTGTCGGGCCTGGGCGTGGAGGCCGAGGCCATGCTGGGCCGGGCGCACCTGCGCCGGGCCTACGCCGCCCACCAGGAAAAGATCGCGGCGCTGTCGCGCGAGCTGGCGCAGCTGCGGGCGCAGATGGCGGGCGACCGGGCCTTGCAGGAGGCGCTGGCGCTGCACGCCGGCGAGGTGCGCCAGGGCTACC
>CAYUYN010000621.1:0-1969 GCA_964449185.1 uncultured Anaerolineales bacterium
GCTTGATTGACCAGCGCGACAGGCAAGCACACGGCCAGGCATTTTGCCTGGCCGTGTTCGTTTCTCCCCCAGCATCGGCCAACTACGGGCTGGCCCCCGGCCAACTGACCTGGCACTGCGCGGCGTCCTCGGCACAGCGCCCTACCTCGTTTCCCGCATAGTACACCGCAAAGCCAGCGCGCCAAAAGCGGCGATCGCCCAGGCGCACCAGGGTCTCGCCCACCCAGGTGCAGGCCAGCTCGGCCGGGGCCTGGGAGGCAGGGTCGGCGGGCTGCCCGGCGGCCACGCACTCGCCCGGCGCCAGCGCGCCCCGCGCCCATTCCCCGCCATCAATCGAGCCGGGCCCATCGCCCAGCGCCAGGGCAGTCAGGTCCAGGGGCAGGGTGCCGGCGTTCTTCGCAAACAGACGTTCGCCGCCGTTCGCGCGCGCAATGATCAACACGTGGCTCCCGGGCGCCGGCTCCCCCGTGGGGGCCTCGCTCCCGGTTTGGGACAGGAAAGGCAAGAACACCGCGTGGGTCGGTTCCGGCTGCGTCGCGAATACGGCCGGCAGCGCCGGCCGTCGCCCGAGGGCCAGCAGCGCCAGCAGCGCGCAGGTTAAGAGGCTAATCAAGATCAGGCCAACGATCAGGCTGGCGCCCAGCCATCCAAATGCCCGCGGCCGTGGGCGAGGCCTGAGCGGCTCGGGCACCACCACGACCCCCGGCGCGGCGGCACTAACCGGCTGTAGGGCTTCGGCCGCGCGCAGCGCCGCCCGCTGGGCCAGGGACAACTGCGCCAGGGTATCCGGCGCCGGTACAACGCTCACCGCCCCGCCCGCCCGCGCGCCAGTCGCCAAGGCCTGCTCCAGCGCCTCGGCCAGGGCCGGACCGTCGGGGTAGCGGTCTTCCGGCTGCTTGGCCAGCGTCTTAAGGATGACGGCTTCGACCGCCGGGCTCAGGTCAGGCGCCCACTCACGCGGCGGGCGCGGCGCTTGCTCGATGTGCAGCAGCGCCACCTCCAGCGGGTTGGGCGCGGTAAATGGCACGCGGCCGGTGAAGATTTCGTACAGGATGACGCCCAGCGAATACAGGTCGCTCTGCGGGACGGCCCTGGCCGAGGCGTGGGCCTGTTCCGGCGCCCTGTAGTGCGGCGAGCCGAAACTTTGCCCACGCGTGCCGGCCTCAGTCAGCAGCGCCAGGCCAAAGTCGGTCAGGAGGGCGCGCCCCTCCGGGTCAATCAGGATGTTGCCCGGCTTGACATCGCGATGGATCACGCCCTGACGATGGGCATGGTGCAGCGCCTGGCCGAGGTCTCGCACCAGGCGCGCGATCTCAGCCGGCGCCATCCGCCCGCCTTCCGCGCGATAGCTGGCCAGCACGTGGCCCAGGTCGGCGCCGGGCACATACTGCATCGCCATGTACCACACGTCGTCGACTTCGCCATAGCGGTACAGCCGGACAATGTTGGGGTGCTCGAGCTGGGCGATCGTCTGGGCCTCGCGGCGGAAGCGCGTCGCATATTCGGTCGTGCCGCGATACGGCTTGTCGATGACTTTGACGGCCACCAGCCGCTGCAGACTCAGGTCCAGCCCGCGATAGACGCGCGCCGTGGCGCCGTGGCCCAGCAGCGCCTCCAGGCGGTAACCGTCCAGGACCTTGCCTAACAAGCTATCGCGTGTCATGCGTCGTTACGGCGGCGGCAGATAGTTCCATGGATTGAGAAAGCCATCCGCGACGCGGATCTCAAAGTGGAGGTGCGGACCATAGGCGTTGCCCGTGCCGCCCGCCAATCCGATCGCTTCCCCCGCGGCCAGCGCGGCGCCGCAATAGGTCCCCACCTGGCTCAGATGGCCATAGAGCGTCTGATAGCCGTTGCCGTGGTCAATCACGACCGCGTTCCCATAGCCCAGGTCAGACCAGTTAGAAAATACCACCACCCCCGCGTCGGCCGCGTGGACGGGCGCGCCGGTGGACGCGCCCAGGTCAAC
>CAYUYN010000622.1:0-1967 GCA_964449185.1 uncultured Anaerolineales bacterium
GGCGCAGCAGGCGGCCGGGGGCAGCCAGCCAGGCCGGCCGCGGCGCCGGGGTTAGCACCGCCTCGCTTACGCCGGCCATTTGCTCGGCCACAAGGGGGATCGCGGTTTCAAACCGCTCCCACGCAGGTCGTTGTGGCGACTTCAGTCGCACCCACGTATGTCACAAGAGGGTGCGACTGAAGTCGCCACTACAGAGTTGCGTTTATACTCCGTGCACGCAATACGCAATGCCTCCACACCGGGTTCGCCATAAGGCCGCTTCCCATTACCCAAATGGTATAATCGGCTTGTGCCAGCGCGTGAACGCACTTACCGCACCGAAGCCATCGTGCTGCGGCGTAAAGATATCGGCGAAGCCGACCGCATCCTGACGCTTTACACCCCGGCCCGGGGTAAAGTCCGGGCCATCGCCAAGGGCATCCGCAAACCGCGTTCGCGCAAGGCCGGCCATTTGGAGCTGTTTACCCGTTCCAAGCTGCTGCTGGCCACCGGCCGCGACCTGGATATTGTGACCCAGGCCGAGATGGTGGATGCTTACCGGCCTCTGCGCGAAGAGCTGCTGCGCGGGGCCTACGCCGGCTACTTGGTGGAGCTGCTGGATCGCTTTACGCCCGACGCCGAGGAAAACGACGAGCTTTACAGCCTGCTGAGAGAGGGCCTCACCTGGGCCAGCACCGCGCCCGACCTGGCGCTGGCCGCGCGCTATTACGAGCTGCAGCTTTTGGGCCTGGCCGGCTACCAGCCGCAGCTCCAGCGCTGCCTGGTGTGTGACCGGGCCCTGCTGCCCGAGGACCAATTCTTCTCGGCCGGCGATGGCGGCGTGATCTGCCCGCGCTGCCGCGAGGCCGAAAAGGCCCGCACCGACCGGGGCTGGCTGCCGCTGTCGCTCAACGCGCTCAAGCTGCTGCGTTATATCCAGTCCAGCCCCTATGCCCGGGTGGCGACGCTGACCGTCAGCCCGCGCGTGCACGCCGAGGTCGAATTCCTCACCACGCGCTATATCACGCTCATCCTGGAGCGCCAGCTTAAGTCGGTGGAGTTTCTAAAGCTCATCCGGCGGGCTGAAGCGGCCCTCCCTGAAAAGTAGGCTGCATGCCGACGCCACCTAAAACGTTTCAAGACCTCCTCCTCACCCTCGAACGCTTCTGGGCCGGGCAGGGCGCCGTCATCTGGCAGCCCTACTACTCGCAGGTGGGCGCCGGGACCATGAACCCCGCCACGTTTCTGCGCGTGCTGGGGCCCGAGCCGTGGAAGGTGGCCTACGTGGAGCCGTCCATCCGGCCGGACGATGGCCGCTACGGCGAGAACCCCAACCGCTTCCAGCAGCACTACCAATACCAGGTCATCCTCAAGCCTGACCCCGGCAACCCGCAGGAGATCTACCTCAAGTCGCTGGAGGCCATCGGCCTCAACGGCCGCGAACGCGACAGCCGCTTTGTGTAAGACAACTGGGAGTCGCCGGCGCTGGGCGCCTGGGGCCTGGGCTGGGAAGTGTGGGTGGACGGCCAGGAAATCACCCAGTTCACCTACTTCCAGCAGGCGGGCGGGCTGGCCTGCGACCCGGTGTCGGTGGAGCTGACCTACGGCCTCGAGCGCATACTCATCGCTCTGAACAACGCCAGCACGGGCATCTGGGACCAGCCCTGGACCGAGGGCGTCACCTATGGGCAGGTGCTGCGCCCCAGCGAAGTGGAGCACAGCCGGTATTACTTCGAAGTGGCTGACGTTGACCGGCTGCGGCAGATGTCGGCGCTGTACGACGCCGAGGCCCGCGCCGCGCTGGAGGCCGGGCTGGTGGCGCCGGCCTACGATTACCTGCTCAAGCTCTCGCAGACCTTCAACGTGCTCGATGCGCGCGGCGCCATCGGCGTCACCGAGCGCGCCGCGTCGTTCGGCAAAATGCGCGGCCTCGCCAAGCTGATCTCGGAAGCGTATTTGGCGCAGCGGCAGCGGCTGGAGTATCCGCT
>CAYUYN010000623.1:0-1967 GCA_964449185.1 uncultured Anaerolineales bacterium
CGGCGCCCGGTGTACCAGGCGGCGGCGCCGGACGTGGCCGCCAGCCAGGCCCCGGTGGTGAACTTGATCCGCGCGCTGGGCGGCGCGGTGACGGCTCGCCTCGAGCTAATCAATGCGCTGGGCGCGCGCGTGCCGCCTGGGACCATCGCCGCCCTGGCGCGGCACCCGGCCGTGGCGGCGGTGGAGCCCGACACCCTGGCGCACGCCGCGCTCGACAGCAGCCCGGGCGCCATCCGCGCCGAGGCATTTTGGATCGGCGGCTACACCGGCGGCGTGCTGGATGTGGGCCTCATCGACACCGGCATCGACGACACGCACCCGGCCTTGCTGGGCCACGGCTTTTTGGAACGCGCCTTCCTGGCCGCCGCCGGGGGCGTGATCACCGACACCACGCCAGACGACCTGAACGGCCACGGCACGCACATTGCCGGCATCGTGGGCAGCCGCGACCCCGCCCTGCGCGGGGTGGCCTACGGCTTCGACACCCTGCTGAACGCCAAGGCCGGCTTTGACACCGACGGCCTCCCCGGCGGCGGCTCATCCATGTTCGCGTCCGACAGCATGGACGCGGCCGAGTGGGCGCTGTTCGGCGAAGCCGAGAGCGCGGACGTGCTCAACCTGAGCTTTGGCGCCTGCCCGTCCTCGGACGACAGCAAATGGGCGCGGTTCTTCGACGCGCTGGTGGGCGCCAGCGGCGTGCCCGTGGCCATCGCCGCCGGCAACAACGACCCCGGCACGCCGTTGGACTGCGACGAGGTGTTTAGCCCCAGCATAGCCTACAACGTCATCAGCGTGGCGAACGTCGACGACACCAACGACACCAACCGCGCCAACGACACGCTCTACCCCGGCAGCAACCTCGGCCCCACCCTGGGCGGCCGCCTGAAGCCCGACTTGGCCGCGCCGGGCGCCTTCATCACCTCCACCAATGCCGCCTGGGAAACGGAAGCCGATTTCAAATAC
This sequence comes from uncultured Anaerolineales bacterium, assembly GCA_964449185.1. GTDB lineage: Bacteria > Chloroflexota > Anaerolineae > Anaerolineales > UBA6663 > CAYUYN01. The sequence continues at coordinate 964 of CAYUYN010000623.1, forward strand.
CTGACCGGCACCAGCATGGCGGCGCCGCACGTGGCCGGGGCGGCGGTGCTGCTGCTCCAGGCGGGCGTCACCGACCCGCGCGCCATCAAGGCGCTGCTGATCAACACGGCTGAAGACAAAGGCCCTACCGGTTGGGACGGCGGCTATGGCTGGGGCTACCTTGACCTGGAACACACCTATGCCCACCGCGGCGACAGCGTGCTGGGCAGCGTGACGGCGGCCAGCCCCTACCAGCTCTACGCCGGCCCGGCCCTGGCCGGCGACCGGGCCACCCTGGCCTGGAACCGGCACGTCACCTACCCCTGCGCCGACCACACCTGCTTTGACATCCAGACCGTGCCGGTGACCAACCTGAACCTGGCGGTGTACTCGGCCATCACCAACAGCCTGCTCGACAGCTCGCTCAGCCTGAGCGACACGGTGGAACAGGTGCAGGCGCCAGGCGGCTCCGCGCAGAATGTGATCCGGGTGAGCCTGTTAAGCCTGAACCCGGCGCTGAGCCAGGAAGACTATGCCCTGGCCACCGAGGAAGGCTTTAGCCCTGCTGTAGGCCCGCTGCTGGCGAAGAGCGCCATGAACCACGTGGTGGCCGTGGGCGTGACGCGCACGGTGGACATCCGCCTCGTCAACAACGGCGACCTGCCCGCGCACGGCGTGCAAATGACGGTGACGGTGCCATCGGGCCTGGGGCTGCCGCCGGGCACGAGCAGCTTCAATGTCGGCTTTCTGGCCGCGGGCGCTATGGTCACCGCGACCTACACCGTGACCCTGGAGCAGGACGAGGCGCGGCAGTTCACCGTGGCGGCCACGGGCATTGGCTATGGGGCCAACTTCGCCATGAACGACACGGTGAGCGTGGTGCCGCTGCACAACCAGGTGTGGCTGCCGCTGGCGGGCCGGTTCCCTTAGGATCGCGAGACCCCCAAGCCATTCTGCCAGGCCAGCGGCCTCATGCCAGGCAGTCTGGCCGCGTTATAATTCCACACACCCACACACCCACACAC
>CAYUYN010000624.1:0-1965 GCA_964449185.1 uncultured Anaerolineales bacterium
CGCCCTGGCGCGGCAGTGCGCGGCGCGCGGCCTGGGCGGCCTGAATTGGGCGGCCACGGTGCCCGGCACGGTGGGCGGCGCGGTCTACGGCAATGCCGGCGCCTACGGCGGCGACACGGCCGGCAATTTGGTCCTGGCCGAAATCTTGCAACAAGATGGCAGTGTCCGCCGCTGGAGCCGTGACGAGCTGAAGTTCAGCTACCGCGGCAGCCGTTTGAAGCGTGAACGCGCGCTGGGCCGGCGGCACGTTTTGCTGGGCGCCGAGCTGAGCCTCACCTACGGCACGCCGGCCGCGCTGCAGGCCGAAATTGAAGGCTTTGTGGCCCACCGCAAGCGCACCCAGCCGCCTGGGGCCAGCCTGGGCTCCATGTTCAAGAACCCGCCCGGCGACTATGCCGGCCGGCTCATCGAAGCGGCCGGCCTGAAGGGCCAGCGGCTGGGCCAGGCCGAAATTTCGAACGTGCACGCCAACTTCTTCGTGAACCTGGGCGAGGCCCGCGCCGCCGAAGTCTGGACCCTGATCCACCTGGCGCACGCCACGGTCAAAACCAAGTTTGGGGTGGACCTGGAGCTGGAAGTGGAATTGGTGGGCGAGTGGACGGGGCAGTGCTAGTGGACAGTGGACAGTAAAAATGCGCTCCACACTGACCACTAACCACTGCCCATCATAATCATGGCCAGAAAGATCCGTGTCGGACTAATATTCGGCGGCCGCTCCGCTGAACACGCGGTCTCCCTGCGGTCGGCGCGATCGGTAGTGGGCGCGATAGATCGGAACAAGTACGACGTGACCCTGATCGGCATTACCCGGGAAGGCAAGTGGATCGCGGGCCCAGACCCGCTGGCCGCGCTGAGCGGCGGTGACCCGAGCGCCGCCCGCGCGGCGGGCGCTGCCTTGTTGGGCGAGCCGGGCAAGCAAGAGTTGTTTACCATCACGCCCGGGGGCGCCGGGGGCGCACTCCAGCTCTCGGCCAGCACCGCGCTGGATGTGATCTTTCCGCTGCTGCACGGGCCTTATGGCGAAGATGGCACCGTGCAGGGCCTGCTGGAGCTGGCCGACCTGCCCTACGTGGGCTCGGGCGTGCTGGCCTCGGCGCTGGCCATGGACAAGGCCATGTGCAAGCAGATCCTGCGCGCGCACGGCCTCCCGGTGACCGATTGGCAGCTCGTGACGCGCGCCGCCATCGAGCGCGACGCGGACGCTGTGGCCGCACAGGCGGCCGAGCGCTTCGACTATCCCATCTTCACCAAGCCCGCCAACCTGGGCTCGTCGGTGGGGGTGGTCAAGGCCCACGACGGGGCCGAGCTGGTGGAAGCGCTGCGCACCTCGGCGCGCTACGACCGGCGCATCTTGGTGGAGCCGGGCATCAATGCCCGCGAGCTGGAAGTGAGTGTGCTGGGCAACGCCGCGCCGCGCGCTTCGGTGGTGGGCGAGGTCGTCCCCAGCCGCGAGTTTTACGACTACGAGGCCAAGTACGTGGACGAAGGCTCGGCGCTGCTCATCCCCGCGCCCATCCCGGCCGAGACGGCCGAGCAGGCGCGCGGCTACGCGGTGGAGGCCTTCACCGCCATCGACGGCTCCGGCCTGGCCCGCGTGGATTTTCTGTACGATCGCGACCGCGGCGACCTGTACGTCAACGAGATCAACACCCTGCCGGGCTTCACCGACATCAGCATGTACCCCAAGCTGTGGGAAGCCTCCGGCCTGAGCTACACCGGCCTGATCGATCAACTGGTCGAGCTGGCGCTCGAGCGGCAGGGTGAGAAGGACAAGAACGTGAAGAAGTACGAAGGTGGTAATTGAAAATGTCCGCTAACTTGACGAAGTCAACCCGATCAGAACAGGTGCGCCGGCGGCGGCTGGCCCAGTCGCGGCGCCGCTACGACAGCGCCGTCTCGCGCTCTTCGTCCACGGTGCGCCCGCTCATCAGCCGGCCGCGCCGCGCCACGGGCCTCGGCTCCGAG
>CAYUYN010000625.1:0-1935 GCA_964449185.1 uncultured Anaerolineales bacterium
TCGGCTACCTGCCCACGGCCGAGCTGACCAGCGCGGTGAAAGCGCTCGACCAGCCGGCCGAGCTGCGCGCGCTGGTGATGGCGGTGGCCGCCGCCGAGCCTACCGGTCCCGCCCGCGACTTCCTGGCCTGGGCGCAGAGTGAGCCGGGGCAGGCGGTGGTGGGGGAGCGGTATGATAGGGTGGAGTGAGGCGGTGTGGACGTGTGGAGGTGTGGAAGCGTGGAAGTGTGGAAGTGTGGAAGTGTGGATGATGTGTTACGTGATACGCAACACGGAATAAGGAATTATGTTTGACCTGATCGCCTTCGACGCCGATGACACGCTCTGGCACACCGAGGAGTTGTATGTCGGCACGCAGGACCGCTTCAAGCAATTGCTGGCGCCCTACCACAGCGCCGAGTGGATCGAGCAGAAGCTGTACGACACCGAGATGCGCAACCTGCGCGTCTTTGGCTATGGCATCAAGGGCTTTGCGCTGTCGATGATCGAAACCGCCATCGAGCTGACCGAGGGCCGCATCAGCGGCGCCGAGATCCAGCGCCTCATCGACCTGGCGCGCGAGATGCTGGAAGCCGACGTGCGCCTGCTGGACCACGTGGCCGACACCGTCGCGGCGCTGGCCGAGCGCTACCCGCTGATGATCATCACCAAGGGCGACCTGTTTGACCAGGAGACCAAGGTGGCGCGCTCGGGCCTGGGGCCGCACTTCAAGCACGTGGAGATCGTCAGCGACAAGACCGAGGCCAGCTACACGGCGCTGCTGGCCCGCCACCAGGTGCCGCCCGAGCGCTTCCTCATGGTGGGCAACTCGCTGCGCTCGGACATCCTGCCCGTGGTCAACCTGGGAGGCAAGGCGGTGCACATCCCCTACCACCTCACCTGGGCGCACGAGGTGGTGACGGAGACCCGGGTTGGCGAGAGCAGCTACTTAACCCTCGACCACATTGGGCTGCTGCCGGGGTTGCTGGACGACTTCGGCAAGACTTAACTACCTGCCTTCATCCTTACTTTATTGACGGCGGCGGGATCACAAAGTTCTCCGCTTCAGCCAGCATCTCCGCCTGGGTACGGCCGGGGTGGACGAAGATGACTTTGATGCGCGGGTCGAGCTGGAGGGTGACGCCGGAGAGGGTGTTGACCCACTGGCGTGTGTCTTCGACCGGCAGCAGCGTGTAGTCGGACCAGACGAACCAGAAGCGTTCGCCGTTGGCCAGGGCCTGCTCGTGCGGGCCGCGCTCGCTGACGTCCACGATGGCGGCGGGCTGGTCGGGCGCGTAAAAGCGGATGAAGGCTTGCACGTCCGGCGCGCCGAGGGTGTCGCCCGGGCGGACGTTGGCGGTGAGGAACGCGCCCACGCGCCGCCAGTCGTCCTTGGGCTCGCGATAGTCGGCGCGCACCTCCGCCAGGCCAAAGCCCAGCAGGGCCGCCAGCGCGGCTCCGGCCACGAGGCGCTGGACCCGGACCGGCCGCACCCAGGCCGCCAATTGCTCCAGGCCGCGGGCCACCAGCAGCAGGTACGGCGGCAGCGCAAAGATCACGTAGCGCAGCGCAAAGAACTGCTGCCGGTACTGGAGATAGATGATCACCAGGGCCGGGGCCAGGAACAGCCAGAGCAGCATGAGCGTGAAGCGCCGCCGGTCGCGCCCGGCCAGGGCCCACAGCCCCAGCAGCGCCAGGCCGTTGAAGAGCAGCAGGGCGGCGACGCTGCCGCCCGCGCCCAGGGCGGGCAGCAGGCCTTTGAGAAAGAAATCGGTGTTGACCGTCTCACTGACGCGCACCGCCACGCCGGTGTCGGAGAGCAGCGCGCCCGCGGTGGAGACGCCGCCCAGCGCGCCGAGGAAGCGCTGCGTGAACATCACCAACTGCTCGGGCTTGGCCGCCACCCACAGCGCCGCAAAGCCGGCCATCCCCGCGGCCGCGAGGGCCGCCACCGACC
>CAYUYN010000626.1:0-1934 GCA_964449185.1 uncultured Anaerolineales bacterium
GTCAGCGCCATCGCCTCGCGCGGCGGGCGCCCAGACCTGGCGGGGCCGGCCCTGGCGCGCGTGCGCACCCCTACCCTGCTCCTGGTTGGCGCCGAGGACGTGCCTATGCTCGCCCCCAACCGCGAGGCCTTTATGGCGCTGCGCGGCGACAAGCGCCTCGACTTGATCCCCAACGCCACGCACGAGTTTGAAGAGCCGGGCGCGCTGGAGCTGATGACGCAGCGGGCGCGCGAATGGTTTGAGCAGTATCTCGTGATATGAAAAAAATGCTCACCGTCGTCTCCCCGCGCAGTCTGGCGGCCGGATGATGGCGGTGTGGTTCTCGGCGCTCATCATCATCGCCGGTCTGTCGTGCCTGGCGCTGCGGCCATGTGAGCCGGTGTAGGCCGCCCACTATCCCGTTGCATCAGTATGCAAATAAGAAAGGGCGGCACGGTCCGATGGACCGTGCCGCCCTTTTGCATTACCTACGCGCCGTGACCCTAAGCTTCCAGCTCCGCCAGCCACTGCACCAGCAGCTTGCGCACTGCCAGGCCATCCGTGGTAGTCACGTCAAAGTTCGGCGCGCCGGGGGTGGTCTGCTTGATCAGCCAGGCGGCGTCCTGCCCCTGCACCAGGGCCAGGTTGCGGGCATCGGCCACCTCATCGTCGTCGATCTTCAGCAGCGCGATGGTCCCGCCAAACACCGGGTGGGCCACAGCCTGTGCCAGGCTCTCCGCGCCGGCCGGGGTCAGCCCGCCCTGCTCCAGCGCGGCCTTGGCCGCCGCCTGGTCGCCGCTCTCGGCCTGCTGCTTGACCGCCAGAAAGGCCGCCTGCGCCATGACACCGCGCTCATTGAGCCGGGAACGGGTCTCCGGCACCGGCAGGATCGCCAGCAGCCGCTCGATGAGCGTGGGCCGGTCGGCCAGGGTGGCCAGCCGGTGCTGGTGTTCGTTGGGTAGGGTGTGTTCGACGATCAAGGGCGCGACCACGTAGTGCAGGAACAACTGGCTGCCCAGGCCGGGCGTGTCTTTGCGCGTGATCACGGCCACGGCGGGGTGGCCAACCACCATGGCCAGCGCCAACAGGCCGGGGTCCAGCACATGGACATCGCCGTCTACCTGCAGCAGGCCGCGCTGCTTGAGCTTTTCCAGCCCTTCCAACACCAGGGCCTTGTGCTGCGCTTTATCAGCCGGCACCAGGCTCTGGGTATCCAGGCCCACCACGGCGGGCGCCTTGACGGCGTCCATCAAAACCAGGAACTCGGATCGTTCGAGCGTCAGGCCACTCATGCTTGGTTTACCCGTCAGTCTTTCGCGCCGCCAAAGGAGAAGCCAATGGTGATAAACGGCAGCTTGATCTCAGTTTTCTTGCCGATCTTGAAGCCAATCTCGGCCTTCAGGCCCACCTCGGCCCCCACGCCCACATTGTACCCGGCCACGTTGGCGCCCAGTTCGCCCTTGACCGAGGCCAGGTTGACCCCCGCCGACAGACCCAGGGTGCCGTCTTTGAACCCGGCCACGGCATCGGCCGAGGCCAGCTTGACCTCGCCGGCGCCAGTAAAACCCAGGTCCTTGTCACCGGCGAACAGGGTATCACCTTGCGCCCGGAAGGCATAGGCGTCGGCGTAGAGGGCCGCGATGGGGCCATCTTTGTCCATCCCAATCATCGCGCCCACACCGCCGCCGGCCGCCGCCCAGCCGTCGCTGGCCTTGGCATCGCCGAAGAAGCTGCCCTCGACGCCATACTTAATACCCAGCTCGGGCGAGAAGGGGCTGTTGTTGTTTTTCTTGTTGAAGTCGAACTCGAGGATCTTCCCCTCGTTTTTGACTTCGGCGTTGTTGAGGAACCGGTCGAGCAGGCTGTTGGACCCGCCGGGCTGGCCAGCGCCGCCCGCCCCCGCGCCGCCACCCGCACCACCGGCGCCCCCGTTCGCACCCGCGCCGCTGTTGGCG
>CAYUYN010000627.1:0-1933 GCA_964449185.1 uncultured Anaerolineales bacterium
GGGCCGCGGGCGCGCTGCTGGCGCTGGGCCTGGCGTCGGCTGCGCGCGCGCAGGGCTGGCCGGCCTGGTTGGCGCCGTCCATTTTGTTCTCATCTTTTTCCGTGGCGCTGGCGTTGGCCTGGGCCTACGCCGATCTGCTGCTGATGCTGCTTGCCTTGGCCATGCTGCTGGCGTTGGGGGAGTGGCGCCGGCGGCGGGCGCTGCCGTGGCTGGCCGTGGCCGGGGTGTATGGCGGACTGGTCTTTGGCTGCAAGTACACCGGCTTCATCGTACCCCTGGGCGGTTTGGCCCTGGTCATCCATACCCTGCTGTTTTGCCCGGTGCCGTCCGTGCCCACCGGCGTGCGCCGCAGTGCGGCAGCGGCCGGGACGTTTCTGCTCATGGCCGGCCTGGTGGCCGCGCCGTGGCTGCTAAAGAATTGGGCCGTCACCGGCAGCCCGGTCTATCCGCTGGTCATCCCCGCGGCCGATGTGGACGCGGCGCGCTTGTGGTTTTACAACCGGCCTGGCTTGGCCGAACGGAATGTCGTGCGCGCCGCCCTCATCTTCTGGCGCGCGGCCTTCCTGGGCGTACAGGGCGGCAACAATTACGACTTCACCCTCGGCCCACTGTTAGTGCTGCTGCCGGCGGCCTTGGTCTTCGGCTGGAAACAAGTGCCGGCGCCGCAGCGCGAGTCCTTGGGGCAGTGGGGGCTGTTCGTGGGCGTGGCCTATGCGGCCTGGGTTGCGCTGCTGTTCCAATCGCCCCTGGCCGAACAGGCGCGGTTGTTTGCCGCGGTCTTGCCCGTGCTGGCGTTGCTGGGCGCCTGCGCCTGGACCGCGCTCCAGCGGCTGAACACGCCCACCCTGCGCGTCTCCATGATCATGCACGCCGCCCTGGTGCTAGCCCTTGCCCTGAGCGGGCTGGAAACCTTCAACTATTTTGTCAGCCAACAGCCCCTGACGTATCTCGCGGGCTACCAAAGCGCCGTCGACTATCAGGCTGCGCGCCTGGGGTGGTATCCCTTGGCCCTCCAACGGGTCAACGCGCTGCCGGCGGGGGCGCGCGTGGAGTTCTTATGGGAGGCGCGTTCGCTAAGCTGCGCGGCGCACCTCACCTGCGTGCCCGATGTGGTCATCGACCGCTGGTGGCACCTGCGCCAGTCCGGCGCCGCCGCGGCTGAGGTCCTACGGCAGTGGCGGGCCGAGGGCGTGACGCACGTCCTCATCTATGAGGCCGGGCTGGGCTTTGCCCGGAGCGAAGCCGGCAGCGTCTTCACACCCAGTGATTGGGCTGAGCTCCAAAGCCTGCGAGCCGAGCTGCGCCCGGCCGAGGCCATTGGCGACGCCTACACGCTGTACGCCATGCCCTAAGCCCATGCACAAACCCACTGCTTCGCTGCCTCTCGTCCGCGTGCTCCCCCGGCGCCGCGACCTGGCGCTGCTGCTCGCGGTGGCCCTGCTCGTGAACGGCCTGGCCTCCCGCGCCATCACGCATCCCGGCTATGTCGACGCCTACTACTACTTTGGCGGCGCGCTGCAGTTGGCGCAGGGCGCCGGTTTTACCGAGCTCTACCAATGGAACTACCTGGCCGCGGGCCAACCGGGCGTGGCCGCGACGCCGCCCTGGCCGAGCCACCTGTATTGGATGCCGCTCACCTCGGTGGTCGCCGCGCCGTTTATGGCCGCGGCGGAACGTCTGCCCGGGACCGCGCTGTCCAACGCCGCCCTCTTCCGCGCTGCCCAAATTCCGATGATTTTTCTGGCCAGCCTGCTGCCGCTCCTGAGCTACGCGGTGGCCTGGCGGTTGTCGCGCGTCCGGCGCCATGCCTGGGCGGCGGCCCTGCTGACCCTGTTCTCACCGTTCTACTTTGTCTATTGGTCCAATACCGATGCCTTCGCGGCGCATGGCCTGGCCGCCGCCGCTGCGCTGCTGGCCGCGACCCTGGCCGGCC
>CAYUYN010000628.1:0-1926 GCA_964449185.1 uncultured Anaerolineales bacterium
TTGGGCCTGCCGGCAGGGTGTTTGTGGCCTGCGGGAGAGGCGGCGGCTTTGAGCTGGCGGTGAGCGAGGCGGTGGGGGCCTGGACCCCGCTGACCGAGCTGACCCACGCTGTGTTCGCGCAGGCCGACGAGGCGGGCCACGGCATCCACAGCGGCAGCGGGGTGGCCCGGGTGTACGAGGCGCGGACGGGGGTGCGGCTGGTGGGCGGTAGTCCCAGTGGGGGCGCAGCCTAGCAGGGCGCTGGGTCGCCGATGCAGGCTTGGCGCGCAGCGGATCGTCTCTGCTGGCTGCGCGGGCCGACTGCCGACTGCCGACTGCCCGTCTCTCGGCTTTGGCATCCCCGCCCGGGGGGAGTATCATGCGTGTTGTCCGATGGCCTACAGGGAGACGGTATGTCTGAACACTACGACTTGGTGGTGATTGGTTCGGGACCGGCGGGGGAAAAGGGCGCGGCGCAGGCCGCCTATTACGGGAAGAAGGTCGCGCTGGTGGAGCGCGCGCGGCGGCTGGGCGGGGCCGGCGTCAATACGGGCACCATCCCTTCCAAGACCCTGCGCGAGACGGCGCTGTATTTCTCCGGGCTGCGGCAGCGCGGGCTGTATGGCATCGATTACTCGCTCAAAGACGGCCTGACCGTGGATGACTTCATGTACCGCAAGGACATCGTCATCCAGAACCAGTGGGGGCTGATCCAGGCCAACCTGGAGCGCCACAAGATCAAGGTGTATTGGGGCGCGGCCTGCCTGGTCGATGCCCACACCGTGCGCGTGCAGGACAGCGCCGGGACCGGCGCCGAGAGCTTCGAGCTGGAGGCCGACGTCATCCTCATCGCCACCGGCTCGCATCCTTTCCACCCCGAGGGTATTCCCTTCGACCGGCGCACGGTCTACGACTCGGACAGCATCCTGGAAATGCAGCGCATCCCCAAGAGCCTGGCCGTCATTGGCGGCGGCATCATCGGGTGCGAGTACGCCTCGATCTTCACCGCGCTGGGCGTGCCGGTGACGCTGGTGGAAAACAGCGGCCGCCTGCTCCCGTTTGTGGACGCGGAGATCGCTGGCCGGCTGCAGGGCCAATTGGAGCAGCTGGGACTGCGCTTTCTCTTTAACGACTCGGCTGCGCGGGTGGAGGCGCGCCCGGACCACGTTCACATTCAACTAAAGAGCGGCGCGCTGCTGGAGACCGACGTCGTGCTGATGGCCGTCGGGCGGCGCGGCCACATTCAGGGGCTCGGCCTGGACGCGGTCGGCGTCGAGATCACCCCGCGCGGGGTGATTGCCGTCAACGAGAAGTACCAGACCAGCGTCCCCAATATCTACGCCGCCGGCGACGTCATCGGTTTTCCGTCACTGGCCTCGGTGGCCATGGAGCAGGGCCGGGTGGCCATGGTGCACGCCTTCAACCTGCTGTACAAGGAGCACGTGTCGCCCGTGCTGCCGCTCTCGGTGTATACCATTCCCGAGATTTCGATGGTCGGCCTGTCCGAAACGGACTGCCAGGCGAAAACGATCCCTCACCTGGTGGGGCGCGCCTATTACGCCCACAATCCGCGCGGGCAGATCATCGGCGATACGCACGGCATGCTCAAGCTGGTGTTCGCGCCCAGCGACAAGCGGCTGCTGGGCGTGCACTTGATCGGCGAGATGGCCTCGGAGCTGGTGCACATCGGCGCGCACGTCATGGCCGCCGGCGGGACGATTGACGCCTTCATCCAGGCCGTCTACAACTACCCGACCCTCTCGGACGCCTACAAATACGCGGCCTACGACGGTCTGGGCCAGCTCGACAAGTGGCGGCAGGCCCAGGCCGGCGCGGCCGCTGTGGCCGGCGTGCCCTCCGCGGCCGGGGAGTGAGGCGTCGCCGCCCACCCGCCGCCCCTCACGTTACAATCCGCTTCCAAATCCGCAGGAAACCTGCCCCATCTGC
>CAYUYN010000629.1:0-1911 GCA_964449185.1 uncultured Anaerolineales bacterium
CTCCGCCACGGCGAAGGCCCCCACCACCCCGCCGGCCGGTCCCGACAGCACCGTGCGGGCCGCCTGCCGGCGGGCAGTGGCGGCCGTCAGGCAGCCGCCGTTGGACTGCATGATGCGCAGGGGCCGCGGCGCCAGCTCGGTCTCCAGCCGGCCCAGGTAGCGGTCCATCAGCGGCGTCACGTAGGCGTTGATGACCGTGGTGGCCGTGCGCTCGTACTCGCGGTATTCGGGCAGGATCTCGGAGGACAATGACACATAGAAGTCAGAAGTCGGAGGTCGGAGGTCAGAAACTTCACCCTCTGACCGCTCCGCGCGACTTCCGACCTCCAACCTCTGCTTCACCAGCGCCTCGTGCTCGGGCCTCAGGAACGAGAAGAGCAGGCACACGGCCACGGCTTCGATGCCGGCGGCTTGCAGTTGGGGGAGGAGCGCGTCGACGGCTTGGGGTTGGAGCGGCAGCAGCACTTCGCCCTGCGCGTTGACGCGCTCGCGCAGCTCGAAGCGCCACGCGCGCGGCACCAGCGGCGGCGGGCGCGTGGGCACCAGCGCATACAGGTCGGGCCGGTTCTGCCGGCCGATCTCCAGCACGTCGGCAAAACCGGCCGTGGTGATCAGGGCGGTGCGCGCGCCGCGCCGCTCGAGCAGCGCATTGGTGGCGATGGTCGAGCCGTGGATCACCTGGGCCGAGGGGTCGGCCGGCAGCCCCAGCTCGGCCACGCCCTCCAGCACCGAGCGGGCCGGGTCGTCCGGCGTGGTCAGGCGCTTATGCAGACGCAGTTGGCCGGCCTCGTCCAACAGGACGAAGTCGGTGAAGGTGCCGCCGATGTCGATGCCGAGACGCATTTGGGAAGAGTGTGCGCGTATGAGAGTGTGAGAGTGTGCGGGTACGCACATACCCACACACTCTCACACCCACACACGGTTCTTACAGAGCGGGCGCCACTGGCGCGGCTGGGACTCCGCTGGCAGCGCGGCCGGTGAGCTGCTCGTAGGCCAGGGTCCAGGCGGCGGTGACCCAGGTCTGGAGGATGCCGCCGAGCAGCAGGAGCACCGGCAAGTAGACGACGAAGCAGAGGCCGGCGATCAGCAAGCTGGCATTGCCGAGCTGGGGCGCCTCGCCGCTGGCCAGGGCGAAGAGGCCAAACATGGCCGGGAAGATGACGGCGATCAGCGGCAGCCCGATCACGAAGCCGACAATGCCGCTCAAGACGAGCAGGATCAACCCAAGCACGATGATGCTCATCGGGTTGGCGCGGATGATTTCCCAGGCGCGGCGCACCGCGTCCCTCACGCCCAGGTTCTCGACCACGGCGGCGATCTGGGCGAAGTAGGCCACCACGCCCAGGACGATCGCCAGGATGCTCAGCACGCAGATCAGCGGCACCAGGCAGAGCGCGCCGATGCCGAACGTCAAGGCGGCGAAAGCCGCCCCCGGCACGACGGTGAGGACCACGGCCAGGAAGGTGATCAGGCCCACGGCCAGGCCGATAATGAACAGGGTCCAGAAGTGCTTGACCCCGACGCGCCAACCCTCGCCAAACGAGACCTTGCCCTGCGCGTTGGCCAACTGGACGCCGCCGATGAGCCCGCCCCGGCCAATGACGCCCAGCGCCGTGATGACGATGGCCAGCACGACGCCCAGGCAGATCAGGCCGATGACGACGGCGGTGACGACGTTGGGATCGAGCTGGTTGAAGAACCGCTCGAGCTCCGGCGGCAGGTTGCCCGGCTGCCCGCCGGGGGTCCCATCGGTGCGGAAGTTGCTCTGGAAGTTGAAGTTGCCCCCGCTGCCCCCGCAGCCGGCCAGGATGCCGAGCAGCCACAGGGCCTTGTTGTTCCAGGTGATCTTCCAGGCCCGGCTCAGGATGGCACTGTAATTGAGAGTCATGGTTTACCTCCTTGGGAGAGCGG
>CAYUYN010000630.1:0-1902 GCA_964449185.1 uncultured Anaerolineales bacterium
AGGTGATCGCCTGCGTGCTGTTGGCGGCGCCGGTTGCGCTGCCGTTTTGGCCGCTGTGCGCGAAGCGCTGGCGCTGCCGCTCGCGGCCGGCCTCGACGCGGGCCTGAACTACGGACGAGGGCTCGCCGAGGCGCTGCTCGGTGAGGCGGGCGTAGTCGACGCGGGGCACTTCGACGTGGATATCGATGCGGTCGAGCAGGGGACCGGAGATGCGCTTCTGGTAGCGGGTGACGGCCGAGGGGGTGCAGGAGCACTCGCGCGTGGGGTCGCCGAAGAAGCCGCAGGGGCAGGGATAATAACAAAACGCGAACATTATGTTATCGATTGCGTTCGGATTTCGACGGTACCGCTGATTTCCAAGTTACATTGTAACTGCTCAGGCAGCTAGCTGGGGCATGAGTGGCTGGCCATTGAAAACGCTGGTCAGGCCGTCGAGGACCGAATAGCCTTGCTTGCGCAGTGTCGAGATGTAGCCGCGAACGCGGCAGAAATAGTCAGCGCCTTGTGGGCTGCGGAAGCAGCCGGAGACCTTGTGCTTCACCTTGAGCATGCGCAGATCACGCTGGGCCTCGCGAAGCGGTTGTCGAAGGGCACCCGGAAGTCGTGCAAGAACGCCAAGACGGCGGTCCGGTGCCTGCCCAGCCGATCAAGCACATTGCGCGCGGGCATTTGTTTGGGCCGGCCGCGTTTACCCGGCGGGGGCGGGGGCGGGTTGGCCAGCAGCCCTTCATTGAGAAATCGGGTAAAGGCGGCTTCGAAGCCGGCGCGCTGGCGGGGAGGCAGTTCGGTTTGCCCGGCGGCTTGGGCTTCCGCTACCGCCGCTTGCATGTGGCACAACAGGCGGATCAATTTCGGCAACCAGCTTTGCCCGGTGTCTTCGTGCAGCCCGATCAACTCGCGCAGCCGATGGGCATTGCACAGCGCATAGGCTCCGGCCAAGCTCAGATACGGCGCCCAGGCAGAGCCGAAGGCCCCCTGTGGGTCATGCACCCGCCGGCCGATGCAACCGCCCAACAGGCCGATGGGGTCGATGGCTTCCCGGCCGCGCTTGGCGTGATGGGCATAAAACGTCAGCAGGGCTGTGCTGGGCACATGGACCCACGCCGTGCGTCCCGCCACCCGCTGGCCGGTTTCGTCCGCATGCGCCACGTCGGCCTGCTGCAAGGCGGCGCCGATGGCCTGCTCCACCGCTTCCAAGCCGGTGTAAGCCCGTGCCTGGGCGCTGGCCAGGGTGCCTTCCGACGGCTCGACGCCAAACAGGTCGCGCAAGGCTTCGACCGCGCGCTCAAAGGGGAGCAACTGGTAGAGCTGCAAGTACACCGCCATCTCCAGGGTGCGCGGGCCGTATTGGACCGGCTGGCTGACCTCGGCCGGAAACACCCCGGCCGTTACGGCCTGACACGCAGGCAAGCTTTATGCACGGCTTGCCTGCACCCGTTCCGGGTGAGGCACGGGTGATGCTCGGTCACGACTGGACGCGGCTCAGGGATCTCAATCACCTGCCGTCGCTCGCGCTTCACCTCGGCCGCCGCGGCCAAGCCAGCGCCACAGTCAGCGCAGACCGTGGGGACATGCGCCACGACCATATCCGGATCGTCGCTCAGCGCGCGGGTTACGCCCGCGTGTCCGGGTTGGCCGCCACTCTTTTTTCCGCTGCGCTTACGCAAGCTGCGGGGCCGGGGCGGCTTGGCCGGCCCATCACTCGACGGCGGCTGGTGGCTGTTGTGGCTGTCCTTATTCAGCCGGGCTTCCAACTGCGCAATGCGCGCGGTCAGGTTCGCCACCTGCACTTGGTGCGCGCCGACCACCTGCTCCAGTTGGACCGCCTGGGTCGCCAGCAGGTGCTTGACCCACGCCACCAGCGCGTCAGGTCCCGCTTGATAGACGGCCAGGATCTCGTCC
>CAYUYN010000631.1:0-1900 GCA_964449185.1 uncultured Anaerolineales bacterium
CGGCCCGCACCCGTGCCTGTGCCCGTGCCGCGACCAGCAGCGCCGCGGCCAGCAGGCCGGCCAGTAGGCCCCACCACTCCGCCTGCCAGTCCCCCGCCGCCGCCGGTGGCGATTACGCCGACTATAGCGATCCAACCGCCGCCCCCACCGCCAGTGGCGCCCCTGGCGCCGGCCCCGGCCCGGTCACGCGGGCCGCTGTATGTGGTCCTGGCCCTGGTGCTGGTGATCCTGGCGGTGGGCGCCATCGCCCTTGGGTCCCTGGCGGGCGCCTACCTGGGCGGCGTGCTCGAGGCCACTCCAACCGCCACAGCCCCGGCGCCCGCCACCGACGCGTCCGCCCCCGCCAGCGCGGTCGTGGTCCCTACCGACACGCCCGCGCCCACCGACACCGCGCCGCCGACGGATACGGCCCCGGCCCCCACCGAGACCCCGATGCCGCCGACCGAAACGGCCACCCTGGCGCCGACCGCGGCCGGCACGCCCATCGGCAGCGGCGGGCGCCTGGCCTTTATCAGCGACCGCGACGGCCAGCACTTCCAGATCTATACCATGAACCCGGACGGCGCCGATGTGCGCCAGGTGACCACCGACCCGACCGACAAATGGGACCCGGCCTGGACCTTTGGCGGCACGCAGTTGGCGTGGAGCCCGGATGGCACGCAGTTGCTCTATGTGGCCGCCAGCCCGGCGGGCAATGGCACCGACCTGTGGCTGATCAACGCCGCCGGCGGCGAGCCGGTCAACCTGACCTCGGCCCCCGGTGACGACTTTCACCCGGCCTGGTGCGGCGACGGCTCGCTCTGGTTTACCAGCCTGCGCGCCAACAACACCCATCAGATCTTCACCACCACGCTGGACCGGGTGAACAGCGGCCAGCGCCCGACCAACATCAGCGGCACGCACAACTTCCCGCGCGAGTACGACCCGGTGCTGCTGCCCGACGGCAACTGCCAGCGGCTGATGTTTGTGACCACGCTCCAGGGGCGGCCCGAAATCTGGCGCTACTTCCTCGACTGCGCCAACTGCTACCGCGTCATCCGCAGCGAGCGTGACTCGAATGGCGCGGCCGAAGAGCCGGCCCTGTCGGCGGACGGCTTTTACCTGGCCTACACCCGGCGCATCGGCGACGCCAGCGGGATCGTGGTGGGCGAGGTGGCCGACCGGCTGGTGAACGTGCAGGTGACCGACACCCAGGGCAACTCCCAGGCGCAGTTCAGCCCGGACGGGCAGTGGCTGGTGTTCACCTCCACCCGCGACGGCAACCGCGAGATTTATACCATGACCCTGGCCGGGACCAGCCAGACGAATTTGACCCAGGCCGCGGGGACGGATACGGACCCGGTGTGGCAGCCCGTGGCGGTGCCGTAAGCGCACCCCAGCGTATTAACAAAAAACCCCGGTGCAGTCACTGCACCGGGGTTTCCGATTGGCGGGTTGCGGCTTCTATCTAGACGGGCACGACGTCCGCGGCCTGCAGGCCCTTGGGCCCGGTCTGGATCTCGAACTCCACGCGCTGGCCTTCTTCCAGGTTGCGATAGCCCTCGCCCTTGATGGCCGAGAAGTGGACAAAGACATCCTCGCCTCCCTCGCGGGCGATGAAGCCGTAGCCCTTGGACCCATTGAACCACTTGACTGTTCCGACGATGCGCTCTGCCATGTTCATTTCTCCTTCGTGCATGCAAAAACGGATGCTCTGTTAGGGCGCTGTGTGTTCCGGCGGAGCGGCAAAAAAGCGACCCACGGATGGGTATTCCGCGGGTCGTCGTGTGCCAACGTCCAACGTGAACATACTTGCATCCTACGGGCGGGAATATAGCCCTGTTCGTTTTGGGCGTCAAGTCGGTTTTGGGCCTGCCGGCAGGGTGTTTGTGGCCTGCGGGAGAGGCGGCGGCTTTGAGCT
>CAYUYN010000632.1:0-1892 GCA_964449185.1 uncultured Anaerolineales bacterium
CACCGCCATCCCTTCGGCCACGCCCAGCTACGAAGCGGCCAGCGCCATCCGCGTGACGCCCGCGGTCCTGGCCGCGTGCCCGCCCGCCGGGGCGCCGCCGGCCCCCGTGCCCGAGTTCATCAACTTCTCGCCCGAGTTCCGCACCAGCACGGCGGTGGAACAGGTGGAGCAGCAGACTCTGGCCTATCTCAACAGCTTTGGCGCGCTCCCCATCGTCCAGGCGCTGCAAGCGGCCGGCAAGGTGGACGGCGCCGACTTCTTCTTCCGCGACGTCACCAACGACGGCGTGCCCGAGCTGGCCTTTGCCGTGCGCGAGTTCTTTGTGTTTAGCTGCGATGCCGGCGCCTACACCACGCAGCTCAAGGTCGACGCCGCGCTGGCCCTGTCCTCGCCGCGCCTGGAGGCCGTGCAGGACATGAACCTGGACGGCCTGCCCGAGCTGGTGGTCAGCCAATATAGCTGCGGCCTCAACAACGACTGCCTCGAAGTCAGCGTGTTCGAATGGTTCGGCGCCGGCTTCAACTCCCTCATCGAAAGCCGCGGCGGCACGGGCATTGCCCCCATGAGCGGCGGCGCCCTGTCGGACCCGGTGCCCCAGGCCGACCTGTTTGACACCGACCTCAACGGCACGCTGGAGCTGATCGTATATGGCGGCATCCCGCGCGACCCGGAGGAGTTCATCACCCGCGGTCCCTGGCGCGAGGCGTCTGACGTCTACATGTGGAACGGCGAACGCTTCAACTGGGTCCGCCGCACCTACACCTCCCCCGAGTATCGCTTCCAGGCCGTGCAGGATGGCGACAGCGAAGCTCGCTTTGGCCGCTTTGCGGAAGCCGAGGCTTTCTACCGGTCCGTGCGCGACAATCCCTCGCTCCAGCCGTGGTCGCCCGACCTGGCCGTGGCCTGGCAGGACGCCCAGCAAGCGGTGCTCACCGGCAGCGTCCCGCCGACCCCACCGACCCAGACCCCGGTTGATCCGGGCGAGTTCGAGCAGCTCGTCGCCTACGCCCAGTATCGCCTGGTGGTCATGTACGCCCGCGGTGGCCGCCTCGCGCAGGCCGACGCCGAGATTCAGAACATGGTCCAGACCTACGAGTTCGGCCGCCCCGGCTACCCCTACGTGCAGTTGGCCGCGCAGTTCTGGACCGGTTTCTCCGCCGCCGCCACCATCGGCGATGGCTGCCGCCTGGCCGTCGAGTTCGCCACCGCCCACCCCGAGCTCATCGGCGTGCTGGGCAGCGAGTTCCACGGCGTGCAGAGCCTCATCTACACGCCGGCCGATGTGTGCCCGTTTGGGTGACACTCTTTGTGATCGATTGATATAATGTTGTCCAGCGGGGAAGTGCTGGAATTGGCAGACAGAACGGACTTAGGATCCGTCGCCGCAAGGCGTGAGGGTTCAAATCCCTCCTTCCCCACTGCCTTCACGGGGAACCTCCGGGCCGCGGCACGCCGCGGCTCGATGCCGCTTTCTAAGGAGAACTCTTATGCGGGCGCAATTGCCTGGGTTGACCATGGCTTACGAAGCCACCGGCAGCGGCCGGCCTCTGCTGCTGCTGCACGGCTACCCGCTGAGCCGCCGCATCTGGCAGCCGCAGCTCGACGCCCTGCTCGACACCGCCTGGATAGTGGCGCCCGACCTGCGCGGCCACGGCGAAACCCAGGCCTCCGAGGGTGCCTATTCTATGGAGCAGCTGGCCGATGACGCCGCCGCGCTGCTGGAAGAGCTGGGCATCACCCAGCCGGTGGTCGTGGGCGGGCTCTCGATGGGCGGCTATGCGGCGCTCGCCTTCTACCGCAAATATCGCCACCGCGTGGCGGGCCTCGTGCTGGCCTCCACCCGCGCCGGCGCCGACTCGGCCGAGGGCCGCGCCGGCCGCGAGCAGGCCGCC
>CAYUYN010000633.1:0-1889 GCA_964449185.1 uncultured Anaerolineales bacterium
GGCCGCCGGCGCGCGGCCGGCCGCCTCCTGCGCCAGGGCGCGGCCCAGCAGCGCATTGGCCCGGTCTGCGTCGGTCGTGGCCGCCTCAAGCGCGGTGGTGAAGGTCTCAATGGCGTCGCCGTAGTCTTCCAAAGCGGTCTGTGCATAGCCCAGCCCCACCAGGGCGGCCTGGTGGGTGGGTTCGGTGCGCAGGATGGCGCGGTAACTGTTAATGGCGTCAGTCGGCCGTGCCAGGCCCATATAGGCCTGGGCCAACCCCAGGTAGGCCTGCGGCAGGGTCGGGCTCCCGGGTGCCACCAATTCCACCGCCTGCGCCAGGTCGCCTCGTGCGGCTTCGAACTGGCCCGCGCGGAGCTGAAGCTCACCCCGCGCCAGGAACAGCCGGCCAAAGTGATCGTTAATGGTAATGCCCTGGTTGAAGAGCGACAGCGCCGACGCGTCGTCGCCGATAGCGACCTTCGCCAGGCCGGTTTGATAGAGCACCACCGCCTTGAGCAGCGCCGGCTGGGGCATCTCCTGGTTCATCACGTAGCGATAGGCCACGCTCAGGTCCGCCTCAGCCGCCTCAAAGTCTGCCTGCGCGTAGGCCGCCCAGCCGCGGGCATAGAGCGCCAGCGGCTGCGCCGGGTCCGCGGCCAGGGCGGCGCGGGCGGCGGCCATCCCCTCGCCCGGCTGCCCGTTGTCCACATAGGCCAGGGCCAGGCCGGCCAACACCAAGGCATTGTTTGGCGCGGTTTGCTGGGCCAACTCCAAATCTGCAATCGCCGCGGCGGGCTGTCCGGTCAGGGTGTAGTAGCTGGCGCGGTCGAGGTACGCTGGCAGAAAGCCGGCGTCGGCTTCCATGGCGCGGCCGAAATCGGCGGCGGCATCCTCGCCGCGCGCCTGCGCCCAGCGCGTGAGGCCGCGCCCCCAATAGGCAGGCGCGAACAACGCGTCCCGGTCCAAGGCCGTGCCATATTCCTGCACGGCCTCATCGTAGTTGCCGGTGCGCCGGTAGGCCTCGGCGGTGTAAAAATGTGGGCGCGGGTCCGCATTCACGGCTTCATCCGCAAAGGCCGCCGGTGCCTGTTGGATCACGTCTGTCCAGTTGCCCGCCAGGAAAGCCTGCATGAGGCGCGTGTACACCTCGCGCGGTGCGCCCGGCAGATCGGCCGGCCACGGCAGGGGCGTGGGTGTTTGTTCGAGGCAGAGGTAAGTGGCCAGGGGTGTGGCCGGATTGGGGTCGGCGGGGATCAGGCAGGCGCCGGGGTCCACGGTGGGCGGCGCCTGGGTCGGCACCGGTGTGGCGGAGGGCAGCGGCGTGGACGTCACCACCACGACATTGCGCCGGCGCAGCAGGCCGGGCGCCAGGAAAGCCAGCAGCAGAATGACCACTACCAGCGCCGCCGTTCCAAGGCCAACGATGGCCAACATTTCGCTGTTCCGACGCCGCGACAAAAAGCCTTCCAGGCCCGTACCGCGCGGCAGCTCGGGGATGGCGACCTGCGTATCTTCGAGCACGTGCGCCGGGGGCAGGTTGGCGTCCTCGGGCCGCAGCGCGCCCAGCACAGCCAGGCCGCGCCGCGCCGCCTGGCTGTTGGGGTCCAACTTGAGCGCGTTCTGCAGGCAGAAGACCTGCTCCTTCTCGGCGTCCACCGCCGCGCTCATCCACAGCCAATAGTTGACGTTGGCCAGGTCGGCCTTGAGCAGCCGCGTGAGCAGATCGCGCGCCCGCCTCCGCTGCCCGGAACGCAGCGCTGTAACGGCTTGGTTGAACATTTCATCAGGCATAGGGGCGGCAGTTTAGCACAGGCATGTGCTGGGGGAAAGCGTAAGACACGCCGGGGGTGCATCTCTCGTGGGTGGCCCGGGCGCGCGTATTGGGTATTCCGTGGGTGCCCTGGTAGCCG
>CAYUYN010000634.1:0-1888 GCA_964449185.1 uncultured Anaerolineales bacterium
GGCGGGCATGGTGGTGCGCCTCACCACCGCCGGCGCGCTCGACAACAGCTTCAATGGCAATGGGCGAGCGCCCTTCGACTTTGCCGGCGTCGACTGCGCCTACGCGGTGGCCGTCAGGTCCGGCCGCATCGCCGCCGCGGGCTACGCGCAGCACCAGTCGCCAGTGGAACCGGTCTTCTTCGAGATCTCGGAAGACTTCGCCGTGGCCGTCTACGACAGCGGCATGCGGCGGGTGTATGTGCCGCTGGTCAGGCGGTGAGGCGGGGAAATAAGGGAAATAGGGGAAATAGAGCGTCGCTGATCAATGAACTGCCGAGAGCGTCGTCGCGGTGGCATTGCCTTGCGTTGAACGTTCGACGCATGAGTTCCTTTAATTCCCCTATTTCCTTGCCGTGTCTTCCAGCACCCTCATCGTCACCTCCGCCGCCTTATCCCACGAGAACCGCCTCACCTGCTCGCGCCCGCGCGCGACGAGCGTGGCGCGCAGGGTCGGGTCGGTGAGGAGGCGGCCAAGGGCTTGAGTGAGCGCGGAGATGTCGGTCGGGTCCACCAGCAGCGCGGCCTCGCCGGCGAGCTCGGGCAGGGACGAGGTGTTGGCGCAGACCACGGGTGTCTCGCAGGCCAGGGCCTCCAGCACCGGAAAGCCAAAGCCCTCGTACAGCGACGGGAAGGCAAAGACGCGCGCGCCGGCGTACAGCCCCGCCAGGTCGGCGTCGGGCACGTAGTCCAACACCCGCACCACGCCGGCCAATGCGCGCGCCCGCGCCAGGATCGGCTCGGAGAGCCAGCCCGCGCGCCCCGCCAGCACCAGGCTCACGGCCTGGCCCTGCTCCCGCAGGGCCGCCACGGCTTCCATCAGCCGCGGCAAATTTTTGCGCGGCTGGAGCGTGCCCACGTGCAGGATGTAGTCGGCGGGGAGATGATAGCGGGCGCGCACCGGCGCGGGGTCGGTTGGGACCAGGGCTTGATCGCGGCCGGGGTAGACCACCGTGACCTTCTCGGGCGCCACGCCGTACAGCCGCACCAGGTCGGCGCGCGTAGCCTGCGAGTCGGCCAACAGGTGGCTGGCGCCGCGCGCCGAAAAGCGCGTGGACCATTCCAGGTAGCGGCGCTGGCGGGCGGGGTGCGCGTCGGGGAAGTAGTGGTAGCCCAGGTCGTGCACGGTCACCACGGCCGGCACGGGGTGCGCGAGCGGCAGCACGTGCGCGGGCACAAACAGCACAGCGGGCCGCGCCAGCAGCAGCTCCAGCGACAGGCGCGCATGGGTCCACAGCCGCGGCGAGGGGATGACACGGTGCTCGGCGCCGGGGAAGAGGCCGGGCGGCGGCTGGTCGCGGAAGTACAGGCGGAACTGATGCGCCGGCCCGCCCGCGCGCGCGTTGAGCGCCAGCAGCGCGGAAATCAGCTCGTAGGCATAGCGCTCGGTGCCCGTGCGCTGGGCCACCGTGGCGCGGCTGGCATCCACCCCCACACACAGCGCGGGCCGCGGCGGCATGGCGGGGCTCAAGCGCGGCCGTTCGGGCGCCGCAGATAGCTGACCAGCAGGCCCAGGCCCAGCACGATCAGCACCAGCGGCCACAGCCGCCCGGCCTGCGCGGCCAGCGCCGGGCTCAGCAGGCCCAGGGTGAACACCAAGCCCACCGTGCCCACCAGCAAGGCCATCACCGCCGGCACGAGCAGCCCGCGCTCGGTTGGCTTGGCCAGCCACTGGCCCAGAAAGGCCAGCCCGCCGATGAGCGGGAACACCGGCCAGTACGTGCCCAGGTCGCCCCAATCCAGGTCGCCCAGGGTAATGGCCAGAAAGAACGCGCCCGTCAGCGTGCCCGCGACGCCGACGAACACCAGGCCCTCTTCGCGCCGCCCGCCGACCAGGAACTGCACCAGGAAG
>CAYUYN010000635.1:0-1877 GCA_964449185.1 uncultured Anaerolineales bacterium
GCCGAGGCCAAGGCCGAGCAGCAAGCCGAACTCGCGGAAGCCGAAGCGGCTGCCATGGCCAAAGTGGAAGCGGATGCTCTGGTGGCGGCCTCGGCGACCCCTCCGACCACCGAGGCGGCCGAGCTTGGCAGGCCGCCGGCGCCGCCAGCCGACCCCGACGACTACCAGCGACCCGAGGCCCGCACCTACCGCGTGACCCCTGGCGAGGGACGCTACACCAGCGAGATCCTCCAGGCGCCCGCCAGCCAGCTTCAGCGCGCGCTGCTGGCCGTGCTGGAGGTGGAGGCCCCCCTGCACCGCACTGATCTCTCGGCGCGGACAGCCAGTCTCTGGGGCGCCCGCGTTGGCGCCCGCATCCAGGCCCGCATCGACGAGGCCATCCAACTGGCCCAGCACGGCGGCTTGCTCCAGGTGCGCGGCGAGTTCGTCCACCAGCCCAACCAGCTCGCGGTGGTCCGCTCGCGCAGCGGCACCCGCATCCCACCCGAGCGCGTGGCCCCCGAAGAATACCGCGAGGCCAGCCTCACCATCCTGCGCACCGGCCACGGCTTCACCCGCGCCCAGCTCATCAACGAAGTCCGCGTCCTGCTCGGCTTTGGCCGCGCCAACGCCCAGCTCGAAGCCGCCGCCACCGCCCAGATCGACGCCCTCCTCAATGAAGGCACAGCCGGCGAAGGCAGCGCGGGTATCGCGCTCAGAAAGGCAACGACAGACGTTTAGGGCGGCGCGATTGAAAACCTAGCCACCCGTCTGCAACGGCTCGCCGGCCGGCCCCAGGTTCCGCACTGGGGTGAGCCGGTGCAGGCGAATTACACGAAGGAGATTTTTGTAGGAGCGCCTTCCAGGCGCGATGCCTTATGGGCGAGGCGCTTTCAGTCTGCCAGAGTCTCTATCACAAGAGTCGCGGTTGAAAACCGCTCCCACGGGCGTCATACGGACGTTCTCACTCATGGTGCAGCTTGCTTACCAGCAGGAAATGCATAAAGCCTTTACTGCAATCACACGTGCCTATGGAATGCGTGGGACCGGCTAGTAGCCCCGATACCCACCTGTGCCTTTCGTGCCTAAGACTGAACGAAACTCCCTCTCCCAGCGGGGGAGGGCGGGGTGAGGGAGAACTGCCATACAACCTGCATCTCCCACCGCAAAATCAACGATAATCCTTACTCCACTAGAAAAGGAACTCTCATGCCTCTCTTCGACCTTCCCCTCGACCAGCTTCAGTCCTATGCCCCGCCGCGCACCGAGCCGCCCGACTTCGACGCGTTCTGGGCCGCCACCCTGGCCGAGTCACGCGCCCACCCGCTCGACCCGCGCTTTGCGCCTTATGACGCCGGCCTGGCTACCCTGGACGTCTTCGACGTCACCTACAACGGCTACGGCGGCCAGCCCATCAAAGGCTGGCTGCTGCTCCCGCGCATGCGCTCGGAGAGCGCCGTTAGCGCGCCCCTGCCCTGCGTGGTGGAATACATCGGCTATGGCGGTGGGCGCGGCTTCCCCATCGACTGGCTGCTGTGGGCCAGCGCCGGTTACGCCCACCTGGTCATGGACACGCGCGGCCAGGGCAGCAATGGGCGCAACGGCGATACCCCCGACCCCGAGCCGGCCGGCGCCAACCCGCAGTACCCCGGCTTCATGACGCGCGGCATCCTCGACCCCGCCACCTACTACTACCGCCGCGTCTTCACCGATGCCGTGCGCGCCGTCGAGGCCGCCCGCGCCCACCCCTCCGTGGATAGCGCCCGCGTGGCCGTGCTCGGCGGCAGCCAGGGCGGCGGCATCTCGCTGGCCGTGGCCGGCCTCGACCCCACCGTGGCCGCCGCCGCGCCCGACGTGCCCTTCCTGTGTCACTACCGCCGCGCCACCCAGATCGTCGA
>CAYUYN010000636.1:0-1868 GCA_964449185.1 uncultured Anaerolineales bacterium
GCACCGCCGAGCCGCTGGCCGCGGCGGTGGAGCGCCTGGTGAGCGAGGGGTATCTGAGCCAGGGCAACGGGCGCTTTGAGTCGCTACTGGATTTCTACCGCGAGTGGGCGCAGATCAACTGGTACCAGTGGTACGACACCGGCAAGGCGCCGACCGATTTCGTGGTGCGCGCTCAGGTGGCGTGGCAGTCGGCCAGCGACACCGCCAACTGGTTCAACTCCGGGTGCGGCTTTGTCTTCCGCGAAGCGCCGCGCGACGGGGACAACCAGGCCCTCAACCATTACCTGGCCTACCTGGGGCTGAATGGGGTGGCGTATTTGGCGCGGCAGCGCAACGGCGAATACCTGGAGCTAGGCCACGCCAACTATGGCCGCGTGGACGTGCCGGCCGGCGAAGCGAACCTTATGCTGGCCGTCGAAGGCGACTCGTTCAGCTTCTTTGTCAACGACGAGCATGTCATCACGCGCCAAGACGGCGCTCTGGCGAGCGGCGGCCTGAGTTATACCCTGCTGTCGGGGACCAATCGGGATTTTGGCACGCGCTGCGAGATGACCGAGGTCGGGCTGTGGTGGCTGGAACCTTAACGGACCTATGACCCATTCTGCTCCGCCGAACTTTAAGACGCGCATCGACACGGCGCTCAATAACCCCGCGCTGCAAATTGCGCTGGACCGCAACACCGACCGGCGCGTGCTGGGGCGCAACCGCAGCTTTGACCAACTGCGCCAGGCCGAAGACGTGCGCGATACCGGCCGCGCCATCCGCCTGGAGACCCTGGCGCACCTGGACCGTTACCTGGAGCAGTTCGAGGCCGGCGTGCAGCGCAGCGGCGGCCAGGTACACTGGGCCGTGGACGCGGCCGAGGCCTGCCGGCTGGTGCTGGACCTGGCGCGCGCCTCGGCGGGCACGCCGGCGGACGGTGTGCTGGTGGCCAAAGCGAAGTCGATGGTGAGTGAAGAGATCGAGCTTAACCATGCGCTGGAGCAGGCCGGCCTGCGCGCGGTGGAGACCGACCTGGGTGAGTTTATCGTGCAGCTGCGCCACGAGCGGCCCTCGCACATCGTGGGGCCGGCGGTGCACCTGCGGCGCGAGGATGTTTCCGAGCTGTTTGAGAAACACTTTGGCATGGCGCCGACGAACGACGTGGAGCAGATGACGGCCGTGGCCCGCGCCGAGCTGCGGCGGGTGTTCTTTGGCGCGCACGTCGGCGTCTCGGGCGTGAACTTTGGCGTGGCCGAAACAGGCACCCTGGCCGTGGTGAGCAACGAGGGCAATGCGCGGCTGTGCACGACCCTGCCGCGCGTGCACATCGCGCTGATGGGCATCGAGCGGCTGGTGCCCAACCTGGCCGACCTGGAGGTGATGCTGCGGCTGCTGCCGCGCTCGGCCACCTCGCAGAAGCTGACCTCGTACGTATCCCTGCTGACCGGCCCGCGCCGGGCGAATGAGGCCGACGGGCCGGAGGCGCTGCACGTCATCCTGGTGGACAACGGCCGCGCGCGCACGCTGGGCACCGAACTGGCCGAGTCGCTGGCGTGCATCCGCTGCGGTGCGTGCCTGAACATCTGCCCGGTCTACGGCGAGATCGGCGGGCACGCCTACAACTCCACCTACAGCGGCCCCATCGGCGCGGTGGTGTCGACCGCGCTCTTCGGCACGGATTTCAGCGAGCTGGCCAATGCCAGCACGCTGTGCGGCGCCTGCCGCGACATCTGCCCGGTGCGCATCGACATCCCCCGCATGCTGCTGGCCGTGCGCCATCAGCACGTGCAGGCCGGACAGCCGCCGGCCTGGCTGCGCTGGGGCATGCCGCTGTGGGGGTGGGTGATGGCCTCGCCCTGGCGCTACCGCGCGGCGCAGCGCCTGGC
>CAYUYN010000637.1:0-1859 GCA_964449185.1 uncultured Anaerolineales bacterium
GCATTCACCAACAAACACATACGTGGGCGCTCGGCCCCATTGCGTTCCGAGCACGGTGGAGGCTGTCGCTATTTTGGGCAGCCTTTTTTTCGTTCTGGGCGGGCGTGCCGCCGGCCCTGGCAGGTTTACCGTGAGCTCATCTCTTCAGTTTATCTTTGCCATCGGCCTTCTGATCTTGTGCGCCCGCCTTGGTGGCGCGCTCAGCCGCCGTCTCAATCAGCCGGCCGTCTTGGGCGAGCTGCTGGCCGGCGTGCTGCTCGGGCCGACGGTGCTCGGCTTCTTCGAGCTGCCGTGGTTTACCGACGCCCACGTGGCCGAGAACATCGCGCACCTGGCCGAGCTGGGTGTCATCCTGCTCATGTTCCTGGCCGGCCTGGAAATCGAGCTGCGCGAGATGGCCAAGACCGGCCGCGCCGCGGCGCTGGGTGGGCTGCTCGGGGTGGTTCTGCCGCTGTTGCTGGCCACGGGCGCGGCCCTGCTGTTTGGCGTCGCGCTGACCGAGGCGCTGTTCCTGGGCATCGTGCTGAGCGCCACCTCCGTGAGCATCTCGGCGCAGACGTTGATGGAGCTGGGCGTGCTGCGCCGGCGCGAAAGCCTCACCCTGCTCGGCGCGGCCGTGTTCGACGACGTGCTGGTCATCCTGGTGCTGTCGGTGTTCCTGGCGCTGGGCGGCAGCGGCGCGGGCGGCGGATTCGCCGAAGTCGCGACAGTGATAGCGCGCATGTTGGCCTACCTGGTGGTGGCCACCCTGCTGAGCTTCTGGCTCATCCCGGCGCTGCTGCGCCGCCTGGAACGCCTGCCCATCAGTCATGGTCTGGTCTCGTTTGTCATCGCGCTGGCGCTGCTGTACGCCTGGTCGGCGGAGGTGTTGGGCGGCGTAGCGGCCATCACGGGCGCGTTCCTGGCCGGGCTGGCCGTGGCCCGCTCGCCCCTGCGCCAGCAGATCGAGCATAGCCTGGCGCCGCTGACCTATGGCTTCTTCGTCCCGCTGTTCTTTGTCAGCATTGGCCTGGGCGCCAATGCGCGCGAGGTCACCGGGCCGGCCCTCCTCTTTAGCCTGGTGCTCATCTTGGTGGCAATTCTGAGTAAAATCATTGGCAGCGGGCTGGGCGCGTGGTGGGGCGGCCTGCCGCGCGGTGAAGCGCTGCGCCTGGGCGTGGGCATGGTCTCACGCGGCGAGGTGGGGCTGATCGTGGCCAGCGTCGGCCTCAACCAGGGTCTCATCGACAGCGTGGTCTTCGCCGAAATTGTGCTGGTGGTGCTGGCCACCACCCTGCTGACGCCGCTCATGCTGCGCTGGGTGTATGCCCGGGCCGACGCCCAGGTCAACGCCCGCGATCCAGCGCCCGAGCCGCCCGAGCCACCCGCGCCAAGCGTGACGAAGGGAGCGTAACAACCATGCCTGTGCTGTTGATGGCTGTGCTCAATGACCCCACCCGCATATGGGAGGTGCTCGACGCCTGGCAGGCGCTGGGCATCGGCGATGCCACCATAATGGACTCCACCGGGCTGCACCGCGCCCGCCGCCTGCGCGATGACGTGCCGCTGTTCCCGTCCGTCCACGACCTGCTCGAGTCGACCGAGGACCATCACCGCACCCTGTGGTCGGTGGTGGACGACACGCTCGACCTCGAAGCCGTGGTGGCCGCCACCGAACGCGTCCTCGGCCCGCTTGACCAGCCTCACGCGGGCTTGATCGTGGCGGTGCCGGTGCTAAAGGTGTGGGGCCTGCGGAAGCAGCCCGATTGACACATGCCTGCCGCCATCGAAACCCGAGGCCTTTCCAAGCGCTTCGGTGACGTGCCGGCCGTCGTCGGCGTGGACCTGCGCGTGGAGCGCGGAGAAGTGTACGCCTTCCT
>CAYUYN010000638.1:0-1853 GCA_964449185.1 uncultured Anaerolineales bacterium
CGCCGAGCAGGATGAGCAGGACACCGGGGATGAGGGCACCACGTCGGTTGGACATATAGCCTCCGTATGCGGGTATGTGAGTGTGTGGGGGTGTGTGGGTCTCTTTCACTCACACGCGCAGCGCCACACACTTACACACTTCTTAGCGCCTCTTCAATCTGCTCCGCGCTCACCGGCCCGGCCCGCACTATCACCGGCTCGCTGCCGGTGCAGTCCACCACGGTGGAGGGCACGCCGCCGTTGACCCGGCCACCGTCGAGGATGAGCTCGATGCGGCCGTCGAGCTGGGCCAGCACTTCCTGCGCGGTGAGGGTGTTGGGTTCGCCGGTGCGGTTGGCGCTGGTGACGGCCAGTGGGCCGGTGAGCGCGAGGAGTTGGCGCATCAGGGGGTGGTCGGGTTGGCGCACGCCCACGGTGGGCAGCGAGCTGACCGCTTGGGGCAGGCCGGGGTGTTTGGGCACCACCAGGGTCACGGGGCCGGGCCAAAATTTTTCGGCCATCTGCTGGGCCGAGCGGGTGAGCGTGCCGGCGATGTTGAGCAGGTCAGCGGTGTGCGCCACCAGCACCGCGATGGCCTTGTCGGTGGAGCGGCCTTTCACGCGGTAGAGCCGCTGCACGGCCGCCTCGCGGAACACCAGGGCCCCCACGCCATAGACCGTGTCGGTGGGGAACGCCACCAGGCCGTCGTGGCGCAGCACATCGGCGGCATAGCGGACAGCCTGGGCGTCCTGGGCAGAAAGAGTTTCAGTCTTCATGACACCGGCCCTGGCAGGCCTGGCGGGGGGATCAACCGACCACCCCGCCCCAGCTCAAACAAGCACGAACTTCTCGATGGCCACCGCCGCGCCGTCGTCGTCCACGCTCGGCGCCACCCAATCGGCCGCGGCCAGGGCGGCGGGCGAGGCCTCGCCCATGGCCACGCCTACCCCGGCCCAAGCCAGCATCGGGGCGTCGTTGTCGTTGTCGCCCACGGCCAACACGGCCTCGCGCGGCACGCCCAGCCGCTCGGCCAGCCAGGCCAGACCCACCGCCTTGTTCAGGCCCGGCGGCAGCCCTTCGATCAAAATCGGGTGCGAGGCCACCACGGTCAGGGTCACGCCCGCCTCGCCCAGCCGGGTACGCAGCTCGTCCACCAAGGCGTCGCGCTCGGCCGGGTCGTGCACCGCCAAGATGAACTTGTGCGGCGTCTCGGCCATGTCGGTGACGAGATCGTTCACCCGCTGCCACGGGGCCACACGCATGAGCGCCAACAACTCTTCCGGGTGATTGGACTCACGCGGCAGATAGATCATGGAGGGTGTCTCAAACTGCAGGTTCCAGCCATGCGTCTCGGCCAGGCGCACGACGACGGGGATGACGGCTGGATCGAGCCGCCGCTCATACAACACGCGGCGCGCACGATAATCGTACACGAGGCCGCCCTGAAAGCAAATGAGCGGCTCGGTGAGCTTGAGCTCGGCCGCAAATTGGTCGGTGGGCGACGGCCCGCGCCCGGTGACGATGGTCACCGCCACCCCGCGCGCCAGGGCCGCCGCCACGGCCGCCTTCACCCGCGGCGAGAGCGTCAGGCTGCGGCCAATCAGGGTCTGGTCCAGGTCCAGCGCCACCAGCCGGATCGTCATCGCACCGCCACCACCCGGTCCAGCCCGGCCAGGTCCTGGTGCAGCTCCACCAGCGCCTGGGGGAAGGCCGCGCGCGCCAGGGCCGTTTCATTCGTGGTTGGTTCCTCGCTCAACGCCGGCTTCATCAGCGGCAGTCAGCGCTACAACTATGGCAAGGAAAACTGCAAGATCCCGCGGCCGATCATCGAAAAGCGCGAAAAGCTGCGCGTGATAGCGGGACGGCACGGCGTC
>CAYUYN010000639.1:0-1851 GCA_964449185.1 uncultured Anaerolineales bacterium
GCCCCAGCCCGGCGCCGGCCATGTAGTCATAGCTGCGCCGCACGGCGTCCAGCATCTCGCCGGCATACTCGTCCAGCTCCACTATCAGCCATTCCGCGCTGCCGGCCGAAGACAGCAGGCGCGGAAAATCCATCACGCCGTCGCCCAGCGCCACCTGCGGCTGGCCCTGCACGCCGGGGCCGTCCTTGAGGTGGAGCAGGGGCACGCGCGGGCCGAGCGCGCCCACCACGGCTTGCGGGTCGGCGCCGGCCACGCGCGCCCAATAGGTGTCAATCTCGAAGAACACCTCCGGCGGCAGGCATTCGGCCAGGCGTGCGTGCCCGGTCTGGCCTTCCACCAGGGCAAACTCAAACCAGTGGTTGTGGTAGCCCAGGCTCAGTCCGTGCTTCTTGGCCACTGCATTGGCCTCGGTCAGCGTGTCGCACACCTGGCGCAGGCCGTCGAGCGACTGGAACAGCTCGGGCGGCTGCCACGCACAGACCAGGCGCCGGCAGCCGATGGCGGCCAACGTGTCGAGCACTTCGTTCTGGCGGTCGCCCACGGGCAGGGGCGAATGGGCCGCGCAGACGGTCAGGCCCAGGTCGTGGAACAGCTTGGCGGCCGCCGGCGGCGTGCTGCCGGGGAAGCCGGCCGTCTCCACCCCCAGGTAGCCCATGTCGGCCACGGCCTGGAGGGTGCCGGCAAAGTCGCGCGCCAGGTCGGCGCGCACGGTGTACAGCCCAAGAGCAAGCGGAGCAGGCATAGCGGTTCTCCACGCTGGCCGGCCGGGTGAGCGGCCGGCCAGCATCACAGGCGTGTTAAGCGGCGACCAGCGGGTCCCCGCACTTGACCGGCGCGCCATGCCGCGCCGCCGATAACTTGATCGTGTCGTACAGCCGCGCCATGCGCAAGCCCACCTCGGGCGGGCAGGGGTTGGGCACCTCGCCCCGATACACGCGCAGGAACTGTTCCCACACACCGAGCGAAGGCGGCAGGGTGACCGGGGTGAGCGTGGTCTCGCCGCTGCGCTGCACTTCGAGGAACTCGCCCCACATGCCGGTGCGCAGGATGGCTTGCTCGCAGAAGATGCGAATATCGGAGGCGCAGCTCGGGATGGCCTCGCCGCAGCCATGCAGGGTGACGAGCGTGCCGGAGGCCAGGCGCCCGATGATGACGCCCATGGTCTCGACCGGCCGGCCGCGGTCGTCCAGCCAGGCGGCCACTTCCACAAACTCCTCGCCGGCCACATCCACCACGGTGTTGAGCATGTGGGCGCCGGTGTCGAACAAAAAGCCGCCGCCCGAAATAGCAGGCGCCTGCCGCCACGAGCCCGCCGTGAGCGGTCCCCAGTTCTGCCAGATGGTGGCGCTGATGCTCAGCAGCGGGCCGCACTCGCCGCCGCGCAGCATTTCCACGCCCAGGCGCAGGTAGGGCGAGAGGCTGCCGGGGAAGGCCACCACCAGCAGGCGGCCGGTGCGCTGCTGCGTCTCGATCAGGCTGTGGGCCTCGGCCGCGTTCATCACCATCGGCTTTTCCAGCAGCACGTCCAGGCCGGCTTCGAGGCAGGCCTTGGTCTGGTCGTGGTGGTCGGCATGCGGCGTGCAGATGAAGGCCGCGTCCACCGCGTGCTGCGCGATCAGCCGCGCGAGATCGGGCTCATTGGGCGGCACGGGCAGCCCGGCCGCCTGGAAGAGCTGGCCCAGGGCGGCATAGGCGGCCGGGTCGGGCTCGCACACGACGGTGATCTTGGTGGTGGCGGCCTGCTTGAGAATGCTCTTGGCGTGATGGCGGCCGATCAAGCCGGTTCCGATGAGGGCGAGATTGACGGGAGAGGGCATGGTGTTTCCTGTCGGTGGAGTGGAGACGCTAGGC
>CAYUYN010000640.1:0-1819 GCA_964449185.1 uncultured Anaerolineales bacterium
CCTACCGCTGCCACGCGGTTACAATTAGCCGCTGACGAGGGCCAGCGCCTCGATCAGCCCATCTAAGACATCGCTGGCCATCACACTGGCCGTGCTGCCCAAAATGTGCGCGGCCTGGACGCCGGCCACGCCCTGCAGGTAGCCTCCGGCGACCGCCGCGGCGTAGGGTTTTAGTCCCTGCGCCAGCAAGCCCACAATCGCGCCGGCCAACACGTCGCCGGTGCCGGCGTGTGCCAGGGCCGCGGTGGCAAAGGGCAGCAGGGTGGCGCGGCCATCGGGGGCCGCAACGATGGTGAAGGCGCCCTTGAGCACGACGATCTGTCCCCACTCGGCTGCGTACTTCTGAGCGGTGCCAATGCGGTCGGCCTGGATGGCGTCTTTGTCCAGCCCGGTCAGCACCGCCATCTCGCCCGGATGCGGGGTCAGCACCGCCTCGCGCGGCAGCCGCTGGGACCAGCCCTCCACCTCAGCCAGGAGCTTGAGGCCATCGGCGTCCACCACCAGTGGGGGCATGGCCGCGCCCCCCTGCCCGTCCTCGGCCTCGGTCGTATGCGCCGGCATGAAGCCCAGCCCGGCGCGGCGCACACCGGCCGGCTCCTCGACCCCCAGCCAGTGGCGCACAAAGGCAGCGGTTTCCTTTTCCACGCCAAAACCGGGACCCACCAGCAGCGCCTGGGTCTTGGGGAACTCCTTGCGGATCAATTCAGCCGCCTGCGCCGTAATCACGCCCAGCTCGCGCGCAGCGGGCAGCAGCACCCAGGTGGCCTCGGGCAGTTGCGCCGCCAGCACTGGATAGATGGGCGACGGCACCGCCAGGGTGACAAGCCCCACACCCACCCGGCAGGCCGCGGCAGCCGACAGGTAGGCGGCGCCCGTGTAGTTGAGCGACCCGGCCACGATCAGCGCGCGGCCAAAGGTACCCTTGTGGGCATTGCGTGGCCGGGCTGGCAGCAGTGCCCGCACCGACTCGTGCGTGGCCAGCTCGAGCGGGATGTTGGCCAGCTCGGGCAGATTAGGGTCGATGCCAATATCGGCCACCACCAGCTCGCCCACGGCGTCGGCGCCGGGGAAGGCAAAGTGCCCACGCTTGGCGGCGGCAAAAGTGATCGTGACATCGGCGCGCAGGACCAGCGCGTCCAACACGCCCGTATCGCAGTCCAGGCCCGACGGGCAATCCACGGCCACCATGAGCGGCGCCTCGGACGCGCGCTCGTCCAGGTGGCGGCGGACTTGTTTGAGCATGTCGGCCGGTCGGCCGGTGATGGGCAGCCGCGCGCCGGTGCCAAAGACGGCATCCACCAGGACCGTGACACCGCCCAGCAGGTTCTTGAGCACACGCCAGCGGTGATCGTTCTCGGAATCCACCACGAGCAATCCCTTGGCGCGCAGCCGCTGCACCTTGAGGTCGCTTTCATCCGGCGGCTGGGTGCAGTAGACGCCCACGCTGGCGCCGGCCTCGGCCAGGCGGTGCGCGGCCACCAGGCCGTCGCCGCCGTTGTTGCCAGACCCGACCAGGACAACCACCTTGTGCTCGGCGGGCGGATCGATGCGGGCCAGGATATTCTCGGCCACCGCGTTGCCGGCGGCGTCCATCAGCATGGCAAAGGTCACACCGGCCTGATCGGCGGCGGCTTCGATGGCTTTCATCTGCGCGACAGTGACGATTTTGATGGGAGGCATGGTTGTGCTCCAAGCAGTGTGACGAGGTGGTGCAATTGTACCTGAAAGGCATACTACGCCGTACCGCGCGCGGATCGCCTATGCCTAAACTCACCTGCTTTTCGGAGTGCGACGCTTGCGTCTGATTTCGCGCCGGCGC
>CAYUYN010000641.1:0-1809 GCA_964449185.1 uncultured Anaerolineales bacterium
CGCCTGCACACGCCCACCGCGCGCGCCATCGCCGCCGAGCGCCACCAGTACCTGGCCGACTTCTTCGAGCGGCTGGCGCGCGAAATCGCGGGCGAAGCGTGACCGCCGCCTTTAGCCTGCTGCGCCGCGTCAACTGGCGCAAGGTGGCGCTGTTTGTGCTGGCCTTGTTCCTGTTCATCCTGGCGCTCCAGCTTCTCAAGAGCGGGGCCAAGGCCCTGGTGCCGTTCGTGCGCGACGGCCTGGCCGTGCAGAACCCCGCCAATGCGCTCGGTTTTGGCTGGCTGTTTGCCTATGCCGCGCTGTCAGGCTCGCCCGTCGCCGCCACCGCGCTCACCCTCTTCGACGCCGGCGCCCTGACCGAGCTGGGCACCTTCGCCATGATCGCCGGCAGCCGGCTGGGCGCGGCCTTTATCGTGCTGGCCATCGGCTTTGTGTACACCCTGCGCGGCCACGAGCGCCAGGGCAGCCTGGCCATGGGCCTGCTGTCGTTTATCATCACCGCCGCCATCTACCTGCCCGGCCTGGCCGTGGGCTACTGGCTGCTGGCCAGCGGCGTCTTCGATCACGTGCGCCCGGCCGGCGAGATCGGCGTGGTCTCGGCCATCGACGTGGTCTTCGACCCGCTCATCGCCCTGGTGGAGGCCAACCTGCCGCACGCGCTGGTGTTTGCCATCGGCTTTGGCGTGCTGTGGTACAGCCTCAACCTCATCGACCACGCCCTGCCGGACATGCGCCTCAAGGAAGGGGCCTTCAGCGGCATGGCGCGTCTGCTTTACCGGCCGCTGTTCACCTTCGGCCTGGGTCTGGCCGTCACCACCGTCACCATGTCGGTGTCGGTCTCGCTGTCGGTGCTGGTGCCCCTCTCGGCGCGCGGCTACATCCGGCGCGAGAACGTCATCCCCTACATCATGGGCGCCAACATCACCACCTTCGTGGATACCCTGGTGGCAGCCCTGCTGCTCAACAACCCGCGCGCCTTCACCATCGTGCTGATCGAGATGGTCAGCGTGGCCGTGGTGTCGCTGGTGATCCTGCTGCTGGCCTACCGGCCCTACGAACGCGCGGTGCTGCGCCTGGTGGAGGCCATCGGCGGGAGCCGGCGCAACATGGCGCTGTTCCTGGCCCTCATCCTGGGGATACCGGTCGCGCTGATGCTGCTGAGGTGAGACAGACTCCTATGCACATGCTCATGTACGTGGACGAAACGCCCCTGGCCGAACAGGCCGTGCGCTTTGGCGCCCAGATCGCCGCGCCCGCCGGCGCCGAGGTCACCCTGCTGGCCGCAGCCAACTCACCCGCCGAAGAAGGCCGTGTGCGCGCCGCCCTGGAACGCGCCCAGCGCCTGCTGCCCGCGCCCGCCCAGGAAATTGTCCGGCCAGGCCGGGGGGTGCTGGAGCTGCTGCGCGAGGCCGAGACCGGCCGCTATGACCTGATCGTGGTCCGCTCGCGCGGCCGGCGCGGCTGGCAGCGGCTGGCCTTTGGCTCGGTGGCCGCCCGCCTGGCGCGCTATGCCCCCGTCCCGGTCATCATCGTCAAAGGGCCGGCGCGCCCAACCCTCGGCCGCCTGTTGGCCTGCAGCGCCGCCGACGTGCCCAACGACCGCGTGGCGCGCTGGAGCGGCCGGCTGGCCGGCTGGCTGGGGGCCGAGCTGACCCTGATGCACGTCATGTCCCAGCTCGCACTGTCACCGCGCGCGCCGCTGCACGACCTGAGCGGGTCAGCCGATGAAGCCATGGCCGAACAGACCCGCGAGGGCCGCCACCTGCTGCGCCAGCTCGAGGCGGCCCGCGCCCAGGCGGCCCAGGCGGC
>CAYUYN010000642.1:0-1806 GCA_964449185.1 uncultured Anaerolineales bacterium
AATCCGCAACGGCGCGGCGGCGGTCAGCGGCAACGGCCACCCGCGCTAGGTACGAGCGCTGGCCGAGGGCCTCCAAACGCATGACCCCTCTACCCATGCCCACCCACCCGCCCATCCGCCCCGGCCAGCCGCGTGACTACGTGCAGGCGCGCCTGGACGACGGCCGCCTGTTCGATGCGCCGCCCGGCACGCCCCTGGCCGACATTATGGCCGCCGCCTATACCGGTGACCCGCTGGTGGTGGCGGCCGTGATGAACAACAAGCTGTGCGAGCTCACGACCCCGCTCACGCGCGACGCCGACATCCGCCCGATCACGGTGGCGCAGACCGACGGCACGCGCATCTACCGCCGGTCGCTGGTCTTCCTGCTGGTCACCGCCACCAAGTACGAGTTCCCCGAGGCCGAGGTGTTTGTGGAGCACGCGGCCGCCACGGCCGGCGCCTACTACTGCACGGTGCGCGGGCGCGAGCCGTTCACCCAGGCCGAGCTGCGCCAGATCGAAGCCCGCATGCAGGCGCTGGTGGCCGAGGACCGGCCCTTTGGCAAGACCACGGTGCCCATCCAGGAGGCCATGGCGCTGTTCCGCGCGCGCGGCGAAGACGACAAGGTGCGGCTGCTGGCCCACCGCCAAAAAGAGACGCTGGTGCTCTACCGCATGAACGGGCACGCCGACTACTTGCAGGGCTACATGGCGCCGTCCACCGGCTACCTGAAGCTCTTTGCCCTGCACGCCTTCCCGCCGGGTTTCCTGCTCCAGTTCCCGCACCAGGACAACCCCACCGGGCTGACGCCGCACGCGCCGTATCCGCGGCTGTTCTCGGTGTTCGAGGAATACAGCCACTGGCTCAACCGGCTCAACATCCGCGGCGCGGGCGCCCTGAACGACGCCATCGCCTCGGGCCGGCTGCCCGAGATCTCGCTGGTGGCCGAGGCCCTGCACGAAGGCCGCCTGGCGCGCATCGCCGCCGACATCGCCGCCCAGCGCGACCGGGTCAAGGTGGTGCTTATCGCCGGCCCGTCCGCTTCGGGCAAGACCACCTTCGCCAAGCGGCTGGCCATCCAACTGCTGGCGCACGGCCTGCACCCCTACCCCCTGGCGCTGGATGATTATTTTGTGGACCGCGACCAGACCCCGCGCGACGAGCACGGCCAGCTCGACTACGAGACCATCCAGGCGCTGG
Organism: uncultured Anaerolineales bacterium; assembly: GCA_964449185.1. Taxonomy (GTDB): domain Bacteria; phylum Chloroflexota; class Anaerolineae; order Anaerolineales; family UBA6663; genus CAYUYN01. The sequence continues at coordinate 1,183 of CAYUYN010000642.1, forward strand.
ACGTACGCCTGTTCAATGCCAACCTGCAGGCGCTGATCGCCGGGGAGCGCGTGGAGCTGCCGCACTACAACTTCATCACCGGCCTGCGCCAGCCCGGCCCGACCCTCAGCCTGGACCCCAACCAGATCATCCTCGTGGAGGGCATTCACGGGCTGAACCCGGCCCTGCTGCCGGAGCTGCCGCCGGGCTGCGTCTACCGCGTCTACGTCTCGGCGCTGACGCAGCTCAACCTGGACCGGCACAACCGCGTCTCCACCACCGACACGCGCCTGATCCGGCGCCTGGTGCGCGACGCGGCCACGCGCGGCTACAGCGCCGCGCAGACCCTGGCGCGCTGGGACTCGGTCCAGCGCGGCGAAAAGCTGTACATCTTTCCCTATCAGGAGAACAGCGACGCCATCTTCAACTCGGCGCTGGTACACGAGCTGGCCGTCCTGCGCCCGCTGGCCGAGCCGCTGCTGCTCCAGGTGCGCTACGACACCCCGCAGTATGTCGAGGCCAACCGGCTGCTGTCGTTTCTGTGGTGGTTCCGGCCGGCGGTGGCCGCGCCGGTGCCGGACAACAGTTTGCTGCGCGAGTTCACGGGACCGCACCCGACGATTTTTGACGCGTGGCAGTGGGGGA
>CAYUYN010000643.1:0-1804 GCA_964449185.1 uncultured Anaerolineales bacterium
TCACGCGCGCCAGGGTGCTGTCCTGCGCCAGCCGGGTGACTCGCACCTCGAGCGCCCCCTCGCCATTGACCGACCCGGCGAAGACCAGGTCGCCGGCGGCCTTGTCCACAGGAACCGATTCTCCCGTGACCGGTGATTGATCAAGGCCGGACTGGCCGGCCAGGACAGTGCCATCCACCGGCACCCGCACGCCCGGCCGGACGATGACAACCTCCTGCAATTGGAGCTGCTCGACGGGGACTTCCACCTCCTGGCCGCCGCGCTGCACCAGCGCGGTCTTGGGCGCCAGGTCGCCGAGCGCCCGCACGGCCGCACGGGCCCGGTCCAGCGCCCGCTCTTCGAGCGCGTGGCCCAGGCTGAAGAGGAACAGGAGCAGCGCCCCTTCGGCGAACTCACCCAGCACCGCCGCCCCCAGGGCCGCCATCACCATGAGCAGATCGGTGTCGAAGTGCTTCTCGCGCAGCGCATGCCAGGCATGCTGGGCGATATCCCAGCCGCCGAGCACATAGGCGGCCAGGTAAAAACCGGTGGCCGCCACGGCTGGCAGGCCCAGAAAGCGCTCACCCAGCCAGCCGACGAGCAGCAGCAGGCCCGCGAGCAAGCTGAAAATAATCTCGCGGTTGGCGTGGTACCAGCTTTTCAGGCCCTCATCCGGGACCTTATACCCCAGGCCGTTGACGCGCTTTTCAATGGCCCCGCGATTAGTTTTCTGGGCGTCGAACTCCACCCGCATCTTCTGCGTGGCATAGTTGACGTTGACGGCCAACACGCCTTCCATGCGCCCCACCCCGTGCTCAATGACCTTCACGCAGTCGGAGCAATCCATGCCTTCCACGATCAGCAGCTCGTGATGGTAGCGATCGACGATCTGAGCGCCGGCGCGCTCGGCCATGCGTTTCACCTCCGCCAGCGACAGCGTCTCGGGATCGTAATGCAGGCAGAGCGCCGCCGGTCGCTTGGTGCGTTCCAGGTGGGCGCGCTTGAGGCCCTTCTGGTTTTGCAGGGCGGCTTCGAGCCGGTCAAGACAGGCATCGTCCTCGGCCTCCACGCCGGGCAGCAGGAGGGGCACTTCTAATTCAATAGTCTTTTCGGTCATGACAGGCTCCTCTCGGGATGGGCTGGCCGCTCCCGGATAGGCGATTGGGCAACAGGCAACGCGCGCGCTTGAAACGCGGCGCGACAGCTGGGTACGGCGGATCGGCCGTCGGCCCAGACTTATGCGGTTAGGTTAGCGATGGGAGGCTGAAACGGCGGCGCAAACACGGCAAAAAACGCGCGCGGGCGGACCCGGTTGTGGCGGGCCAACAGCAGGAGGGGTGTGACGAGAATGGGCAGCACGGCCGGCGCCATGCCGGTGTGCCAACTGCAAGTGGCATTCTGGCTGGCAGACGGACCATTCTGAAAACTAGCGGCGCACTGGGGCGCGGCCTCTGACGGCAGCGCAAGGCAGGCCGCATCGCCCACGAAGTGACCGGCCAGCGCCACGAGCGCCATGACCGCCAGAATGACGAGCGCCGCCTGGCGGCTGGGCCCAGCGCGCGCCGGTTTAGCCGTGCTGGACATGATCCAACCCCTGGCGGAACAGGGCCGCGACGTGGTCATCGTCCAGGCAGTAGAACACCTGCCGGCCCTCTTTGCGGGCGCGCACCAGCCGCATTTGCCGCAGGCCGCGCAGGTGATGCGACACGGCCGACTCGCTGACACCGGCCGCCTCGGCCAGCGCGCTGACGTTGAGCTCGCCGGCCGTCAGCGCGGAAATGATGCGCACGCGGCTGGTGTCGCTGAACGCGCGGAAAAGCTCCGC
>CAYUYN010000644.1:0-1798 GCA_964449185.1 uncultured Anaerolineales bacterium
TCCGTCGTCTTGCGCAGCCTTCATCCCTCAGCCTTCAGCCTTCCGGAGTCCCCCATGCCCTCCCTCTCCACCACCGCTGTCCACGCCGGCCGCCTCCCGCCCAAGCCCGGCACGCCCTCGGCGCCGCCCATCGTCACCGCCTCGGGCTGGACGCACGCGGATATGGGCGCGCTGGACGAAGCGCTGGGCAGTGCCGCAGCCGGCTATGTCTATTCGCGCAACGCCGCGCCCACCCAGGAGGCCTTCGAGGCGGCCATGATCGCCATGGAAGGCGGCCAGGGCGCCGCCGCCTTTGCCTCGGGCATGGCGGCGCTGCACGCGGCCCTGCTGGCCGCCGCCGGCACGCGCGCGACGGGTTTTGTGGCCGCCCGCGAGCTATACGGCGCCACGCAGACCCTGGTAAAGCACCTGGCCGAACAGACCGGCGCCGCCGTGCATTGGGTGGACGTGCGCGACCTGGAGGCGGTGCGCGTGGGCCTCGAGGCCGTCGGCGCGGGCGGGGTCTTGCTGTTCGAGGTCCTGTCCAACCCGCTCTGCCGCGTGGCCGATGTCGATGCGCTGTTGGCCCTGGCTCACACCACCCGCGCCCGCGTGGTGGTGGACTCCACCTTCACCACGCCCTATCTCATCCGGCCGCTGGAGCGCGGCGCCGATTTCGTGGTGCACTCGGCCACCAAATACATCGGCGGCCACGGCGATGTGTTGGCCGGGGTCGTAGTGGCCGGCGCCGATGCGGACACGGCCGCGCTGCACCGCCTGCGCACCCTGCTGGGCGCCAACCTCTCGCCCTTCGACGCCTACCTGGCCCTGCGCGGCCTGCGCACCCTGCCCCTGCGCGTGCGCGAGGCAAACCGCACGGCACTGGGCCTGGCCGCCTGGCTGGCCGAGCACCCGCGCGTGTCACAGGTACACTACCCCGGCCTGCCCGCCAACGCCGACCATGCCCTGGCCCAGCGCCTGCTGCGCCCCGGCCATTTTGGCGCCATGCTGGCCTTCGACTTGGCCGACGCCGGCCGCGCCGAGGTCTTTGCCTTCATGGAAAAGCTCCAGATCATCCAGCGCATCGCCTCCCTGGGCGATGTGGCCACCCTGGCTGCCTATCCCCCCCACGCCTCCCAGCGCGCCCTCACCCGCGACCAGCGCCTGGCGCTTGGCATTGGCGACGGCTGCGTACGCCTCTCGGTCGGCATCGAAGACCTCGATGACCTGCTCGGCGACTTGGCCCAGGCCCTCACCTAGCCGCTTGCCTCTCCGTCTTTCTCTCTTGCGCTTTCTTTTTCTTGGCGCTCTCGGCGTCCTTTAGGTGAGTCTCTGCCTCATGCCGCGCCGCTACTACCTGCTCCTCACCCTCATTACCCTGGCCGCCGCCTTCCTGCGCCTGTGGCGCCTCACCGAGATTCCGCCGGGCCTGCACTACGACCTGGCCGCCACGGCCCTGCTCGGCAATGCCGTGGCTTTCGAGGGTTACCGCCCGATCTTCATCAGCGCCTACACCGGCCACGAAGCCCTGTACTACTACTGGCTGGCGCTCTGGTTCCGCCTGGTGGGCTCGTCCATCTTCACGCTGCGCCTGTCCGCCGCTCTGCTCGGCGTGCTGGCTGTGCCCGCCGCCTGGTTCGCCATCCGCGAACTGCTGCACCACGCCGACGAAGAAACGTCGTACCCCATCGCCGCCCTCGCCGCCACCTTCCTGGCCGTCGCCTTCTTCCACGTGACCTTCTCGCGCTTCGGCTTTCGCGTCATCATCGAGCCCGTCGTCCAGGCCCTCGCCCTCGGCTTCCTCTTCCGCGGCCTGAAG
>CAYUYN010000645.1:0-1792 GCA_964449185.1 uncultured Anaerolineales bacterium
CAGGGCGGTGTAGCCGCGCGCGGCGACCTCCTGGGCTTTTTCAAAAAAGCTGCGCGGCTCGCGCGGGCCGCGATACCAGCCGTTGGCATACACGCGCAGCCGCTCGTGGCAGCGCCCGCCGATGAGCTTGTATACCGGCTGGCCGGTGGCCTTGCCCATGATGTCCCAGCAGGCGAACTCCAGCCCGGCCAGGGCGGCACCCTGGACCTGCCCGCCGTCGGAGTACACGTCGCGGCTCAGGCGCAGGGTGTGGTTCTCCACGTCAAACGGGTCCTGGCCGAGCACAAAGCGCTTTAGCTCGTGGATGGCGGCCTCGACCGTCTTGGCGAAGCCGTTGAGCGTGGCCTCGCCCAGGCCGTGCAGGCCGGCATCCGTGTCCACGCGCACAAAGACCCAATTCTTCCAGGGGTTGCCGACGATGTAGGTGGTGACGTTGGTGATCTTCATGCCATCCCTTCCGCGCTCTCGGCGACGGGGCTTAACAAGGACTCCCAGAATTGCAGGGCGGTGTCCAACTGGGCCGGTGTCTCGGCCGGCGGATCGACGACCACGGCGGTGAGGCCCGGCTGCCAAAGATCGCCCAGCGGGGCCAGCGCCGCGGCCACCAGCTTTTCGTACAGACGCACTTTTTCGGCCCGGTCGCCGGCCGCCAGGCATTCGCGCAGCAAGCGCAAGCAGGTGGGGTCATGGTCCTGCAGGCGGCGAATGGCCGCCTTTTCGCCCTCCCACGGCCAGTGCCGCGCCCGGAAATGCACGCGCAGGACGCCGCCCAGCCCCTGGAGCAGCATCAGATCGACGGCGGTGAGATAGACCGGATCGGCGGACTGAAGCATGCGCTTGAGGTGATACAGCCCATGATTGTGCCAGAACCAGTCCGCGTATTCGGCGGCGTAACCTGGCGGCGACAGCGAGGCCTCGGCGCCGCCCGCGCTGCGCGCCAGCGTCTGGGCTCGCGCCAGGCGTCCGGACGCGTCGTAGACGATCTGCGCCGTCTGCATTTTGAGCAGGAAGCGGCCGGCGTTGGTGTCAGCCGGGACCGGCGAGCCGGCCAGGACTTGGTCGGCCAAGTCAAGAGTGACGAAGACGACATCGGCCATGCGCCCGTCGATGTGCGTCAGCATCTGAAAGATGCCGATGGGCAGGCGGCTGACGAGGATGAGCAGGTCGTAGTCGCTCACCGGGCTGTCGCCCGGCCCGGCGCGCGAGCCGAACAGGGCCAGGCCCTCCACGGCCGGGCGCGCCGCCAAGCGGGCGAGCACCTCGTCCAGCGTCAAGGCATGGGATAGGGTTTGCGGTGTCAGATGCATGCGGTGGGATATGTACGAGTTTGGCTAAATGGTGTATCCGGCAAGTTCTACCTGGCGAAAACCGGCCGCTCGCCCCCCTACGCTGCGCTCGGGGCCAGGGTCACCCCGGCCGCTGCGCGTCCCACTGGGAGAGGGTGCAGAGCCAGCGTCTCGGCCAAGAACCGCATCCGTTCCCCCATCTGATACGTGGCGCCGCCCTCATGGTTGTTGTATTCCCACACGGCCATGTGCTTGGGGCCGGCGTAGTGGTTGTAGGCGGCGTAGACGGTGGACGGCGGGCAGACGTTGTCCATCAGGCCGACCGAGAACAGAGCCGGGGCCGTGGCCCGGGCGGCGAAGTTGACGCCGTCGAAGTAGGACAGGGTGTCGAAGACGGTCTCCACCTTGTCGCGGTGGGTCTTGCAGTAGTTGGCGATCTCGACGTAGGGGGCGGTGTCGACGATCTGGGTGGCGCGGCGGTAGTGACACAGGAAGGGCACGTCGGG
>CAYUYN010000646.1:0-1784 GCA_964449185.1 uncultured Anaerolineales bacterium
GGCCAGACCGCCGCCCGCTCGCTCACGCTCACCGCCGAGCACGTCCAGACCTTTGCCGCGCTGACCGGTGACTACAACCCCCTGCATTTCGATGCGGCCTTTGCCGCCGGCACCCGTTTTGGGCGGCTGGTGGTGCAAGGCGGGCTGACCACCGGGCTGCTGCACGCCCTGGTGGCCATGGACCTGCCCGGGCCGGGCACGGTGTTCCTCAGCCAAAACTGGAAGTTCACCGCGCCGGCCTACATTGGCGACACCATCACCGCCAAGGCCGAGGTGCTCTCGGTGCATGCCAGCAAGCCCGTCACCCAACTGCGCATGACCGTGCGCCGCCAGGACGGCGAGACCGTGCTGGACGGCGAGGCCTGGTGCTATACTTTCCGGCCCGGGCCGAGCGCCACATAAATATTGGGGCGCGGGTGAAACGGGCGCAGCCCGTTTCACCCGCGCCCGACGCCTGCCTCGCCATAGGAGCCTCCCATGTCCAGCGACCCCGTCGACAAAGCACTCAGCGTCAAGCGCCGCCACGAACGCGTGCTCATGCGCCTGGCCAACGTCGTTGCCGTCGGCGTCGGCTACCGGCAGCGCGCCGGCGAGCTGACCGATGAAGTGGCGATTGTGGTCTCCGTCAGCCGCAAAATGGCGGTCGCCGACCTGCGGCCGGGCCAGGCGGTGCCCTCCCGGCTGGAGGGGGTGCCGGTGGACGTGGTGGAAACCGGCACGCTCCATGCACAGTAGGGCCTGAGACCCGCGCCCGCGCCAGTGGAGGATGACGACATGGAAGCCAGACAAAACCAGCTAATTGCCGTGCGGCACATCAAGCGGCGGACGGAAGAGCGCCTGCTGCACCGTGCCAACGTGGTGGCGGTGGGGGTGGGCTATAAGAACGCCGCAGGCGCCTCGACCGGCGAGCTGGCGGTGCTGGTGTCGGTGGTGCAGAAGCAGCCGCTGGCGGCCCTGACGGCCGCCGACCGGGTGCCCAAGACCGTGGACGGGGTGCCGACCGACGTGGTGGAGACCGGTGAGCTGGTGGCCCTGGCCGGCCAGCCGGCCCCCACCGACCGGTTCCGGCCGGCTCGCCCCGGCATCAGCATTGGCCACCGCCTGGTGACGGCGGGCACGCTGGGCTGCCTGGTGCGGCGCGGCAGCGACATTTTCATCCTCAGCAACAATCATGTGCTGGCCAACAGCAACAACGCCCAGGTGGGCGATGCCATCTGGCAGCCGGGCCGCGCCGACGGCGGGGTGGCCGCCGACCAGGTAGGGGCCCTGGCCGAATTTGTTCCCATTTCCTTTGACGGCGACCCGGCGCCCACCCCGCCGCCGCCCCCGGGCAATAGCGGCTGCGCGCCCCTGGCCGGGGTGCTGGCCTGGCTGGTGAGCCAGCTCCAATTGCGCCAGGCCGCGGCGGCGCCCAAGAACCAGCCCGGCAGCAACAAGGTGGACTGTGCCCTGGCGCGCCCCACCACGCCCGACTTGGTGAACCCGGACATCCTGGGCATTGGTGTGCCGGCCGGCGTGGGCAGCGCCACCCTGGGCACGCAAGTGCAGAAGTCTGGCCGCACCACCGGCTACACCCGCGGCGCCATCATGCAGATCGACGTGACCGCCAGCATCAACTACGGCGGGCGCATGGCCGTGTTTACCGGCCAACTCATGGCCGGCGCCATGAGCCAGGGCGGCGACTCGGGCTCACTGGTGCTCGACATGAACACGCAGGCCGTGGGCCTCCTCTTCGCGGGCTCGCCCGCGACGACCATCCTCAACCCCATCCAGTTTGTGCTGGA
>CAYUYN010000647.1:0-1776 GCA_964449185.1 uncultured Anaerolineales bacterium
CCAGCCACTGGACCGATTCGGCGTCGAGGTGGTTGGTGGGCTCGTCGAGCAGGAGGATATCGGGCTCATTGAGCAGCAGGCGGCACAGGGCCACGCGGCGGCGCTCACCGCCGGACAGCACCGCGATGGGCGTCTCGGGCGGGGGGCAGCGGAGCGCGTCCATGGCCAATTCCAGGCGGCTGTCCAGGTTCCAGGCGTCGTGCTTGTCAAGCTGGTCCTGCAGCTTGGCTTGCTCTGCCAGCAGGGCATCGTAGTCGGCGTCGGGCTCGGCAAACTTGTTGTTGACGGCCTCGTAGCGCGCCAGCAGGTCCACCAGGGGACGGACGGCCTCTTCGACCACCTGGCGCACGGTCTTGGCCTCGTCGAGCTTAGGCTCCTGCTCCAGCAGGCCCACCGTGTAGCCCTTGGACAGCGCCGTTTCGCCGAGGTGATCGGTGTCCTGGCCGGCCAGGATGCGCAGCAGCGAGCTCTTGCCCGAGCCGTTGAGGCCGAGCACACCGATCTTGGCGCCGTAGTAGAACGACAACGAGATGTCGCGCAGGACTTGCTTGTTGACCGGGTAGACCTTGCCGACCCGGACCATGGAGTAAATGACTTGTTCGCTCATCGCTATCTCTGTTTTAGAACCATCCTTTGAAAAGCTTCAAGGCCGCGCAGCCGCTTCTGTCCATCCGGGTCAAGCTGCCCGAGCCGCTGGCGGTGCTGCATGGCGCGGATCAGGCGCCGCGTGCGCCGCGGCAGGTTTACCTGGCGATTGACCACCAGGCCGGTGGCGGTCTGGCGCTGGTGGGCGCGCTGGACGCGCACGCGCTTCTTGAGTTGCAGCCGGAAGCCCTCTTCTTCGATAATCGTGCGCACCGTGGTCAGCAGCTTGCGGCTGGGGCCGGAAGGCTGGCGCCGGGAGGGGCCCGACCCGCGCACGTGCGGCCGCAGGCGCTTATTCTTCCCAAAAGCGGGCAGGCTCAGGGTCAGGTCGTCGGCGTAGCGGGTGTACTGCCCGCCGCACTTGCCCAGCAGGGCGGCCAGCCGCTTGTCCAGCTTGCGGCAGATCAGGTTGCTGAGAGCGGGCGAGGTCGGCGCGCCCTGCGGCAGGCGGCCGTCGGACGTGCAGAGGCGGCCGAGGATGCCGGCCGCCTCGGCGTTCCAACCCAGGGCGCGAAAGACCACCTCCACCCGTATGTAGCCGATGCTGGGAAAGAAGTCGGCCAGGTCGAGGTTGATGACCACGCCCTGCCCCACGTGCGGGCGAGCATTGTCCACAATCGAGCGGCCACACACATAGCCGGTGGCAGACGGCGGCTGGGGCAGCGGGTTGAGCAGGCGCAGCAGCACCCGGCGCTGAAGCCTTTTTAGCTTAGCGCTCGGGGCCTCGATGCGGCGCACCCCGCCGCGCCGCTTGGGGATGTGGAAGCGGGTGTAGTCGTAACCGCGCGCCCAGGCGGCCGTGCTGCCCAGCCACTCGCGCAGCTCGGCCTCCGGCTCGGTGAGCCAGCGGGCGAGGTCGGCCGGCGTGCGTTCGCGCCGGAAGGGCTGGACGAGGGACTTGAGAAAAGTCATGCTGTGCCGGGCAGCTCTGCCTGCCAGACATCGTCTGGCGCTTTCTTCACTGGCACCAACCGTGCCCGGCCGACGAAGCATCGGCCTGAACCCTGAGGTTCCACCAGAGCTGCCCGGCATTCGGTGACACTATTATAGCAGGCTGCAACCTTGCCGGGGCCATTGAGGGCCTTCTCATTCTCCCTTGACAGCCGTGCCCGCCTCACCCCATCCCCGGCC
>CAYUYN010000648.1:0-1762 GCA_964449185.1 uncultured Anaerolineales bacterium
CACCGCGCAGGCCGCCGCGCCGCGCGCGCAGGCCGGGTTGGGCGCCTCGGTGCGGCTGCTGCTGGGTAGCCGGTCGGCGCGCTGGTTTGGCGGCTTCCTGATCCTGGCGATGTTCTCGTTCTTCATGTACGACGTGCTGCTGGAGCCGTTTGGCGGGGAGGTCTTTGGCCTCAACACCGCCGCCACGACCCGCTTCAACTCTTACCTGGGCGCCGGCGTCATCCTGGGCATGCTGTTGGGCGGCCTGGCCCTCATCCCGCGCTACGGCAAGGCCCGCATCACGGCCGTGGGCTGCGTGCTGATGGCGGCCGGCTTTGGCCTGCTGGCCTTGACCGGCTTCGCCAACCAACCCCGCCTGCTGAGCCTGGCCATTACCCTGCTCGGTTTTGGCTCGGGCCTGTTCACCGTGGGCGGCGTGGCGCTGATGATGGACATGACCTCGGCCGCGCACACCGGGCTGTTTGCCGGCGCGTGGACGCTCATCCAGGCCGTGGCTAAAGGCCCGGCGGCCATCGCCGGCGGCGCGCTGCAGGGCCTGCTGGTGGCGGGCGGCGCCACGGCCGCCCAGGCCTATGCCGGCGTGTTTGTGCTCGAAGGGCTGGGGCTGCTGCTCTCGCTGTTCTTCCTCGCGCGCGTGGGCGTGCAGGCCTTCCGGCGCGAGGTGGGCTCGTTTGGCAAGCTGGCCGCGCCGGCGATGGATTAGCGAAGAGCGACGATCCGCTGCGCGCGATCCGCTGCGCGCGACAGACCCTTCCCTATTCTGGCCAGGGTCCTGCGCCCGCAGCTCGCGCCAAGCGACTTTTCACTCCCCTGACCTGCTCTCAATCTGCGTTACAATTGGCGCAAGCCATTAAGAGTAAGAGGCTGGAAGCTGGAGGCGAGAGGCGGGAACATTCGGCCGGTCAGCCTCCTATTTCTGACCTCCGACCTCCCACTTCTGACCTCCAGTCTTCCTTATGATTCCACACGACTATCACCTGCACTCGAACTTCTCTTGCGACTGCCAGGCCAGCATGGCGTCGATGTGCGCCGCCGCGGTGGCCAAGGGCATCGCAGAGATTGGCTTTAGCGAGCACTACGACCTGTTTGAGGGAGAGACCGAAAACTGCCGCGACGGGTTCCGCCTGGAGCCGTGGGCGGCCGAGCTGGAGCGCCAGCAGGCCGCCTGGGCGGGGCAGCTGACCGTGCGCGCCGGCATCGAGATCGGCGAGCCGCACCTGTTCCAGGCTGAGGCGCAGGCCCTGCTGGCGCGTTACCCCTTTGACTATGTGCTGGGGTCGCTGCACTGGGTCGGCGCCTACAGCATCTTTGACACCAGCTATTTTCAAGTGTACTCGGCGGCGGACGCCTTCCGGCTGTTCTACGAAGAGCTGGAGCGCATGACGGCGGTGGGCGGCTTTGACATCCTCAGCCACTTTGATGTGCCGGTGCGCACGGCCTTTGGCGTGTACGGCGGCTACGACGCGCGCGCGCACGAGCAGTGCGTGCGGCCGGTGCTGCGCAACTGCATCGAGCGCGGCATCGCCCTGGACCTCAACACCGCCGCGCTGCGCCGCCGCGCCCGGGTGCTGACGCCCGGCCTGGACATCCTGCGCTGGTACGTGGAGATGGGCGGCGAGCGGGTGACGCTCGGCTCGGACGCGCACCGGCCCGAGCAGGTGGGGTCGCACCTGGAGACGGCCATGGACATCGCGCGCAGCGCGGGGCTGAAGTACCTGACGCACTTTGAGAAGCGCCAGCCGCGGTTGGTGGCGATGCCGGA
>CAYUYN010000649.1:0-1758 GCA_964449185.1 uncultured Anaerolineales bacterium
TGCTACCACCTGCTACACGCCGCCCGCCTGCTGGTCGTCAGCCTGCTGCTGCGCCGCGACCACGCCGGGGGCAAGTACATGCTGATGGCGTGAGGGGAGGCTAACCGCGAAGAACGCAAAGAAAAGCCCAATTACATTTGCCTTTCTTTGCGCTCTCTGCGTTCTTTGCGGTTAAAGGTCGTCTAGCCTCCAGCTTCCAGCTTCTGTCGCCGCGCCGCATCTAACGCAGGGTGGATGTGTTATACTCCGCGAACGCCACCGGCTGACCCCTGACGCGCCGCATTCGCTACGAGTGTCGCTATGACCATACGCATCGTGATTACGGGCCTGGGCTGCCTGAGCCCATTGGGCCGCAACGTACAGACGACTTGGGAGAACGCCCTGGCGGGCCGCTCGGGGGTGGGGCCCATTACCCTATTTGACGCCGCCGAGCATGAAACCCGCATCGCGGGCGAAGTGCGGGAATTTGACCCCGGCGCCGTCCTGGGCCGCAAGGAAGCCCGCCGCATGGACCGCTACACGCAGTTTGCGGTGGCGGCCAGCCAGGAGGCCCTGGCCGATGCCGGCCTGCGCATCGACGAGCACAACCGCGGCCGCATCGGCGTGTTTGTGGGCACCGGCATTGGCGGGATGGGCACCCTGCTGGCCGAGGCCGAAGTCTGCCGCGCGCGCGGCCCGCGGCGCGTGAGCCCCTTCCTGATCCCCATGATGCTGCCCGACGCGGCCGGAGGCCAGGTGGCCATCACCTTTGGCATGCGCGGCCCCAATCTGGGCGTGACCTCCGCCTGCGCCACGGGCACCAATGCCATTGGCGAGGCGGCCGAAGTGATCCGCCATGGCCGCGCCGACGTAATGGTGGCCGGCGGCGCCGAAGCCGCCGTCAACGCCGTGACCATGGCCGGCTTCAACAGCATGGGCGCCCTTTCCACCCGCAACGACCAGCCCACGCGGGCCTCGCGCCCCTTCGACAAGAGCCGCGATGGCTTCGTGGCCGGCGAGGGCGCCGGCGTGCTGGTGCTGGAGTCCGAGGCGCACGCCCAGGCGCGCGGCGCGCACATCTACGGCGAAGTGCTGGGCTACGGCATCACCAATGATGCCTACCACGTCTCGGCCCCGCTGGAAAACGGCGCCGGCGCCGTGGAGTGCATGCGGCTGGCCCTGGCGCAGGCCCAGCTCCAGCCGGCAGCCATCGACTACCTCAACGCCCACGGCACCAGCACCCCGCTCAACGACAAAAGCGAAACCGCGGCCATCAAAACCGTTTTTGGCGAGCGCGCCTACGACCTGCCCATCAGCTCCACCAAGTCGATGACGGGCCACCTGTTGGGGGCGGCCGGCGCGGTGGAGGCCATCTTCTGCCTCAAGGCCATCCACGACGGCCGCCTGCCGCCGACCATCAACTACGAAACACCCGACCCCGCCTGTGATCTGGACTATGTGCCCAACCAGGCGCGGGCGAAGGCCGTCCGCACCGCCATGTCCAACTCGTTTGGCTTCGGTGGGCACAACGCCTGCGTCATCCTGAGACAATATTCCGCGAACGGCGGCGGGTGAGCGTGGCTGGGGGCCGCCAGTCGCTCGCCTGGCTTTGCGCCGGGCCGGCGGCGGCCGGGCGCCGGCTTAACGCGCCGGGCGCCGGCGGGGCGTGTGGGGACGGTGACCGGTGAAAGGAAGCAGCGCCATGGAGCGGTATGCGCACATAATCGGCTGGGGGATGGCCGTGCCCGAGCGCGTGCTCACCAACGCAGAGTTGGCGCG
>CAYUYN010000650.1:0-1744 GCA_964449185.1 uncultured Anaerolineales bacterium
TTCGAGGCCCAGCGCGCCCGGGCTGCCCAGGGCCTGGCCGCCGAACTGGTGGCCGCGGCCGTGGCAGGCGAGGCGGCCTTTGCCGATCTGCGCGCCGCCTTCCTGCGCGCCTTCTATCAAAAGTGGCTGGCCCAGGTGGTGCAGGCCCGCGAGCCGTTGGCCGCCTTCCACACCCTCACGCACGAGCAGCGTGTGGCCGAGTTCCGCGCGCTGGACCAGCGCGTGCTGCTGGAGAACCGCGCCGCGCTGGTGGCCAAGCTGCGCGACCAGGTGCAGCAGCGCCTGCAGGCCGAGCCTGCCGCCGGCGCCATGCCCTACCTGCGCCGTGAGATGGCCCGCCAGCGCGGCCTCAGCCCGCTGCGCGCCACCCTGCAGCATGCCGAAGCGGCCATCCGCGCCATCAAGCCGTGCTTCATGATGAGCCCGCTCAGCGTGGCCCAGCTCCTGCCGGGGCGCGTGCCCACTTTCGACCTGGTCATCTTCGACGAGGCCTCGCAGCTCCCGCCCGAAGACGCGGTCGGCGCGGTGGTGCGCGGCCGCCAGCTCATCGTCGTGGGCGACCCCAAGCAACTGCCGCCCACCAACTTCTTCGCCGTCATGGGCGGGCAGGTGACCGCGCCCACCGGCGAGGACGGCCTGCCGCTGTTCGAAGATGGCGAGAGCGTGCTGGAAGAGTACATGGGCGCCGGCCTGCCCACCAGCCGCCTCAAGTGGCACTACCGCAGCACGCACGAGTCGCTCATCGCCTTTTCCAACGTCAGCTTCTACGACTCGGACCTGCACACCTTCCCCAGCGTGGACACGGGTGCGGGCACCCAGGGCCTGCGGTTTGAGTACGTGGCCGAGGGCGTCTACGAAGGCAAGGGGCTGAACATGGCCGAGGCGCGGCGCGTGGCGGATGCGGTGGTGGCGCACGCGCGTAGACACCCCTCACTGACGTTGGGCGTGGGCACCTTCAACCTGCGCCAGCAATTGGCGATCCAGGACGAGCTGGAACAGCGCCGCCGCCAGGACCCCGGCCTGGAGCCGTTCTTCGCCCAGAAGGAAGAAGGCGCCTTCTTCGTTAAAAATCTCGAGAACATCCAGGGCGACGAGCGCGATGTGATCTTTATCAGCGTGACTTACGCCAAAGGCCCCGACGGCCGCCTGCGCTACAACTTCGGGCCGCTCAACCTGCAGAACGGCTGGCGCCGCCTGAACGTGCTCATCACGCGCGCCCGCCAACGCATGCACGTCTTCTCGTCCATCCGCGGCAGCGACATCACCCTGGCCGAAACCCTGCCCGCCGGCGCGCGGCTGCTGCGCGACTTCCTGCTCTACGCGGAGCGCGGCCGCTTCGACGACAGCGGCACGGTCAGCGCGGGGACCAAGCCCGAGGCTCCCTTTGAGCGCGATGTGTTCACCGAGCTTAGCCGGCGCGGCCTGCGCCTGGTGCCGCAGGTGGGCGTTTCGGGCTACCGCATCGATTTTGGCGTGCTCCACCCGGATGTGCCCGGCCGCTACGTCTGCGGCCTGGAGTGCGACGGCGTGGCCTACCACGCCTCCGAGACCGCCCGCGACCGCGACCGGCTGCGCCAGCAGGTGCTCGAGGCGCGCGGCTGGAACATCTACCGGGTGTGGTCCACTGACTGGTTCAAGGACCGCGCCGGGCAGATTGAACGCGTGCTGGGTTTGGTGAACGAAGCCCTGGCCGAGGCCAAGGCCGAGCAGCAAGCCGAACTCGCGGAAGCCGAAGCGGCTGCCA
>CAYUYN010000651.1:0-1717 GCA_964449185.1 uncultured Anaerolineales bacterium
CACCGCCACCGCAACGCCCGCGGCCGCCGCGGCCACCAGCGCCCCGACCAGCACGCCCACGCCGCAGGCCATCAACCCGCTCACCGGCCTGCCGGTCGCAGACCCGGCCGTGCTCGACCGGCGGCCCCTGGCGATCAAGGTGGCCCATTTCCCGCGCGGGGTGCGCACCCACCAGGTGGGGCTCTCGGCGGCGGACAATGTGTGGGAGCACTACGCCGAGGGCGGCACCATCCGCTTCACGGCCATCTTCCTCAGCCAAACGCCAGAGCGCGTCGGCAACGTGCGCTCGGCGCGGCTGTTGGACTCCCACCTGGGCCAGGCCTATCAGGCCATGCTGGTGGCTTCTGGCTCCAGCACGGGCACCATGCAGCGCCTGCGCGAAACCGACTTTTACGAGCGCGTCATCTCCGAGTACACCGGCTACGGCGGCTGCCCGATGCTGTGCCGCGAAGAGTCGGCCGCCGTCAGCGCCAGCAAGCTCTTTACCTCGCCGCCAGCCGTCTGGGAGCTGGCCGAGTCGCTCGGGCTGGGCGGCCGGCAGGACCTGGAGGGCTTCGTCTTCCAGGCCGAGCCCCCGCCCGGCGGCGTGCCGGCCGCCACCCTCCACATCGACTGGCTGCGCAACTACACGATCACCGAGTGGCGCTACGACGCGGCCACGGGCACGTATGGCCGCTGGATCGATACGGACGCCACCAGCGCCGCCGGGCTCAACCTGGCGCCGCATGTGGATACCGCCAACGGCCAGGCCCTCAGCGCCTCGGACGTCGTCGCGCTGGTCGTGCCGCACACGGCCTCCAACATCCATGAGGAAGAAGGCGGCCAGGTCTACTACAGCTACGACATCCCGCTGTACGGCAGCGGGCCGGCGCGGCTGTTTCGCGATGGGCTGATGTACGCGGTGACCTGGACGCGCGACGAGGCCGAGGGCGGCCTGCCGCGCCTGGTCGACGCGGCCGGCAGCCCGGTGCCCTACCGCCCCGGCGTCATCTGGTTTGATGTGCTCTCCGACCGCACCGAGCTCTCGTTCCAAGACGGCGTGCTCACGGCCTGGGTGCGCGTGCCCAACCCCGGGCCGGCGCCCACGGCGACACCTTAGAAAGGCGACGACGGACCACTTACCATGGCCCCTTGACCCGCGTCGACGCCGGTAATACAATCCCACTCAGCCTAGCGTGTCGGGAGTTGCCTACCATGCCTGTTTACGAATACTTTTGCTCTAACTGCCGGACCAAGTTCGATGCCTTGCGCTTGATGAGCGAGGCCGATGTGGCCATCCAGTGCCAAAACTGCGAAAGCACGCGCACGGCGCGGGTGCTGTCGATGTTTTTTGCCTCCAGCGGCGGCGCGCGCACGGCCGCGGCCAGCGGGGTGAGCGAGGGCGGCGGTGGCTGCGCCTGCGGCGGGCAGTGCGGGTGCGGGCACAATTAGACAGGCAAAAAGGGAACTGAAGGAAATATTGCTTCAAGATCAAGGCGGCCCACCGGGCCGTCTCTACGTTTTTTGGGGCAGCAACTACGAATGAACGAAAAGCGGCGGCCATATCTGGCCGCCGCTTCTATTTTCTACAGGAACTACAGTTCCTTTATTTCCCTTGCTTCCCCTATTTCCCTTGCTTCCCTTATTTCCCCGCCTTACTTTGGCATCCCAAAGATCGTGTTTGTCGCCAGCGCCATGAGCGGGCCGGGGAGCAGGCCGAAGATAAAGGTCGCCACGG
>CAYUYN010000652.1:0-1716 GCA_964449185.1 uncultured Anaerolineales bacterium
CGGCGCCGTGGTCGTGGCAGTCGCGGGCGGCGGGCCTGCTGCTGCTGGTGGTGGGCCTCGCGCTGGCGGGCCTGGGCCTGACGGGCCTGGGGCGCAACCTCAGCCCCCTGCCCGAGCCAAAAGCGGACGCCGCCCTGGTGGAGACCGGCATTTACGGCCAGGTGCGCCATCCCATCTACAGCGGCCTCATCGCCGGCTGCTTGGGCTGGGCGCTGTTTCACCACAGCCCGCTCACCCTACTGCTGGCCGCGGTGGTCTTCGTCTTTTTCGACCTCAAGGCGCGCCGCGAAGAGCGCGCGCTGACCCGGCACTTCCCGGATTACCGCCGCTATCAACAGCGGGTGCGCAAATTTATCCCGTTCATTTATTAGCGCAAGGATAACAAGCCCATGGCTCAAGCAACCTGGAATGGCGCCGTCCTGGCCGAGAGCGATAAGACCATCATGGTCGAAGGCAACCACTACTTCCCGCCCGAGGCCGTCAACCGTGACTACCTCCAGCCCAGCGAGGCCCACACCGTGTGCGGCTGGAAGGGCCTGGCCAGCTACTACAACGTGGTGGTGGACGATCAGGTGAACAAGGACGCCGCCTGGTACTACCCCACGCCCAAGGACGCGGCCGGCAACATCACCCACTACATTGCCTTCTGGCACGGCGTCCAGGTCAAGGCGTAGCGCGGAGCCGCACCGATGAGCGTCGTCGCGCGCAGCGCCAAGAACCTGCAAGTCGAGATCACCGCCGGGCGCCACCTGTTTGTGGCCGACGAGCCGGCGGGCATCGGCGAGGATGCCGGCCCCAGCCCGTATGACCTGCTGCTGGCCGCGCTCGGCGCATGCACGGTGATGACCCTCCAGATGTACGCGCGCCGCAAAGGCTGGGCCCTCACCGGCGTGGAGACGCGGCTGAGCACCCGCAAGGTACACGCCGCCGACTTTGAAACCTGCGAGGACCAGGCCAACGCCCGCATCGACTTGATTGAGCGCGAGCTGGTGCTGCGCGGCGAGCTGGATGCCGACCAACGCGCCCGCCTGATCGAGATTGCGGACAAGTGCCCGGTGCACCGCAGCCTGACCGGCGAGATCGTGGTCGAGACCCGCATCGCCGACCAGTAGCCCGATGACAGACGACGGACGACAGACGACAGACGACAGACTCAACATCACCACGAAGACTCGAAGGCACGAAGGATGAAAGAAGGTGATAGCAGCACGCAATCCGCTGCGCGCGTCCGCTGCCCGCGCCTTTTCATCTCAAGGTGCGAGTAAGGAGCGAGACGACAGAGCGTTGTCCGTGAAGGGGTGCCCCCAAAGTGAATTGCACCCCACCCAAACAGCGCGGGGCTGGCGCACACAGCGGCGCCCCAGACCCGCGCTGTTCGATTCAGCAGGCCCAGCGCCCGAGCGGGGTATAATGCGCGGCGGTCCTATGCCAGCCCCACCCACTCCCCTGGTCCGCGCGTCGTTCCGCCCGGTTGCCCAACGATGACCCCCACATGGCAGCGGCTGCTGCGCGCCGCCCTGGCCGTGGCCCTGGGCGTGGGCCTGGGGCTGCTGATTGCCTGGGTGATCGCGCCGGTCCAGTACGTGGACACGGCGCCCCGCACCCTGCGCGACGACCACCGTACTGCCTTTATCCAGCTGGTCGCGCGGGCCTATGCCGTCGACGGCAACCTGGAGCGCGCCCGCGCCCTGCTGGCCCTGGTCGCCGGCGACGCCC
>CAYUYN010000653.1:0-1708 GCA_964449185.1 uncultured Anaerolineales bacterium
CGGGCTGGGCGCGGCCTCGGCCTGGCGCGCCGGGACGGTGGCGCCGGGCAGCCAACGCGTGGCGTGCGGGTCTTGGGCCGGGCTAAAGGCCTCAAACCAGGGAGAGTGGGTGTCAGCAGTGGGTGTATCGTTCATTGAAAGCTCCTAACTCGACAAAAAAGAGCCGCCCGTTTGTTGGGCGGCTCTCTGGTTGACGTGTTTCTGCTCTTACTGCCTGCGTCTGACCTTTACGGTCGCCAGCCCAAGTGGAAATAGGTTCTCAATGAGAACCTGAATAAGGACAACAATAAGGATGAGGGTGCTGACCATTAACATTGTAATTGTGCCCGTAGGTTCAAAGAGTTTAGCGGCTCTGCCGGGGGCTGTCATTATGCAAAATAATCAAACAAGACCTAACAATCTTCGGGCAAAGTATCTACCGAAATTTAGCCTGGGCTAATCTTTTGGGAGTGGCGGCGCCCCAGCTCGGCTTCCACCTGGGCCAGGGTCAGCCCACGGGCGGCCAGCAGCACGAGGCTGTGGTAGTAGAGGTCGGCCATCTCTTCGATCACGCGCTCATCCCCCTGCCCTTTGGCGGCCAGGACCACTTCAATGGCCTCCTCGCCCACCTTCTTGACGATCTCGTCTTCGCCCGCTGCAAAGAGGCCGGCAGTGTAGGAGCCCGGCGGCGCGTTCTCGCGGCGGGAGGCGATGAGGTCATACAATTCGGCCAGGGTCATAGTGCCTCCAATTCGCGATAGAAACAGCTCTGCGCGCCGGTGTGGCAGGCCGGGCCCGCCGCCTGCACTCGCAACAGCAGGGTATCGGCGTCGCAATCCACCCTGATCTCCTGCACCCGCAGCACATTGCCGCTGGTGGCGCCCTTGTGCCACAGCTCGGCGCGGCTGCGGCTCCAAAACCAGGCCTCGCCGCTCGCGCGCGTGCGCTTCAGAGATTCCGCGCTCATCCAGGCCACCATCAGGACCTCGCCGCTGTCGGCCGACTGCACCACGGCCGGCAGCAGGCCGCGCTCATCCCACTTAAGCTCCATCCAATGCCTCCAGCCTTTCCACGACCGTTACAATCTCCGCTGTGCGTCGCCAGATCCGGCGGCGGAGATTTGGCGATCCCCGCCAAGCGGAATTGTTATGCGCTCCCATAGTCAGTGTCGGTGGTCAGGCGTATGGGCAAACCTTGGCTGGCCAAGTATCGTTTCACGTCACCGACCCGGAGCACTTTGTCGTGAAACAGCGTCGCCGCCAAGGCCGCATCGGCGCCGCCTGTGGTGAGGACTTCGGCAAAGTGCTCAAGCTTGCCGGCGCCGCCGGAGGCGATGACCGGCACGGGCACGGCGCTGGTGATGGCGCGGGTCAGCGGCAGGTCGTAGCCGTTGCGCGTGCCATCGGTGTCGATGCTGGTCAGCAGCAGCTCGCCGGCGCCCAGCGCCACCACGCGCCGAGCCCACTCCAGCGCATCCAACCCGGTGGGCGTGCGCCCGCCGGCCACGACCACCTCCCAGCGCGGCGGCTCGCCCGGCCCGCTCACGCGCCGAGCGTCGATGGCGACCACGATGCACTGGCTGCCGAACTTTTCGGCGCCGGCCGTGATCAGCTCGGGTGTCTTCACCGCGGCCGAGTTGATGCCGACCTTGTCGGCGCCGGCCAGCAGGATGGCGCGCATATCGTCCACCGTGCGGATGCCGCCGCCCACGGTCAGCGGCAGAAACACC
>CAYUYN010000654.1:0-1704 GCA_964449185.1 uncultured Anaerolineales bacterium
GACCCAGCCCTGCGGGCGCGCCTGGGCGCGGCCGGCCGCGCGCGCGTGCTCAGCACCTTTACGCAGGCGCGGATGCTGGAGCAAATCGAGGGCGTGTACGCGGCCGTGCTGGCGCGGTAAAGCGAAAACGCGAAATTGAGAACTCCATGATTGTCGTTTGCCGGGTTACGGGGTAACATTGGCCCCCATGCCCAATCGACTCAGCCGGTTTGCCGACGGGATCATGGAGGCCTGCTGGCTCCTGGCCCTCATCGTCACCCCGCTCTTCTTCAACATCTACTCGTCGCGCGTTTTCGAACCCGACAAAATTTCATTGGTGCGCTCGCTGGCCCTGGTGGCGCTGGCGGCCTGGCTCATCAAGCTCATCAGCCAGGGCGGCCCGCGCTTTGAGGCGTCGCGCAGCAATTACGCCACGCTGGCCGGCCTGTACCGGGCCCCGCTGGTGGCGCCGCTGCTGGCGCTGATCCTGGTCTACCTGATCTCCACGATCTTTTCGGTTGCGCCGCACGCCAGCTTGTACGGCTCCTACCAGCGCCTCCAGGGCACCTTTACGACCTTTGCCTACCTGGTGCTGTTCGCCGTCATCGGCGCCAACCTGCGCCGGCGCTCACAGGCCGAGCGCATCATCACCACCGTCATCATCACCAGCCTGCCGGTAGCCCTGTACGGCGTGCTGCAGCACTTCCGGCTGGACCCGCTGCCCTGGGGCGGCGACACCACGGCGCGCGTGACCGGCCACATGGGCAACGCTATCTTTATCGCCGCCTACCTCATCATGGCCGCCCTGCTGACGCTGGGCCGCGTGGTGACTGCGTTCCATGCCATCCTCACCGAGGAGGACGAACGCCGCCTGTTCGTCAACGTCGCGCGGGCGGCGCTCTACATCTTCATTTTGGCCGTCAACCTTGTCACCATCTGGTGGTCGGGCAGCCGCGGCCCCTGGCTCGGCCTGATGGCCGGACTGTTCTTTTTCTTTGTGCTGCTGTCGCTGCATTGGCGGGCGCGCGGCCTGACCCTGGCCACCATCGGGCTGGCCGGGCTGGCAGCGGCCTTCCTGGTCGTCTTCAACATCCCCAACGGCCCGCTCCAGTCGCTGCGCGCCGTGCCGGGTGTCGGCCGGCTGGGTGAGGTGTTTGAAACCGAGGGCGGCACCGGCCGGGTGCGCGTGCTCATCTGGAGCGGCGTGATCGATCTCATGACGCCGCATGCGCCCCTGGCCTACCCCGATGGCACGGTGGACCGCTGGAACGCCCTGCGGCCCCTGATCGGCTACGGGCCCGAGGCGCTGTACGTGGCCTACAACCGCTTTTACCCGCCCGAGTTGGGCCAGCTTGAAGCGCGCAACGCCTCCCCCGACCGTTCGCACAATGAGACTTTTGACGCCCTGGCCTTCACCGGGGTGCTGGGCTTGACCGCTTACCTGGCGCTGTTTACCGCCGTGTTCTACTACGCCCTCAAGTGGCTGGGCATCATCACCAGCGCGCGGCGGCGCAACGTTTTCCTGGCCCTGGTCCTGGTCGGCGGCGTGGGGGCCGCCGCGGGCTTTGTGGTCTGGCAGGGACCGCAGTTCTTTGGGGTGGGCCTGCCGCTGGGCATGCTGCTGGGGCTGATCATCTTCCTCACCCTGTATGCCCTGGCGGCCCTGCCGCGCGCGCTCCGCGAGGCCGCGGCAGCGGGTGCGACCGCCAACGGCGAAGCCGCCCT
>CAYUYN010000655.1:0-1697 GCA_964449185.1 uncultured Anaerolineales bacterium
ACGTTCACGTCCACGGGCCGCCCGGTGCACAACCTCCTCGACGCCGCCTTCCAGTTCGAGAACGGCCGCATCGCCGCCCACCGCGACCACTTTGGCTTCTGGCGCTGGTCGCGCATGGCCCTGGGGCCAACCGGCCTACTCCTGGGCTGGACCCCGCTGGTGCGCAACTAGGTGCGGGCCACCGCCCGCGGGCGGCTGGATAAGTTTATCCAGGGGCACGCGGAGTATAAGTAAGCGTATTCCGTATTCCGTCCGCCTTCATCCTTCATCCTTCGCTGGCGGCCAACTCGATCAGCGCGTTTGGCGCGCCCACGGCGAAAATCCGCAGCGCGTGCAGGGCGCGCGTGGCCGCCACGTACAGCCGCCGCCCCTCAAACTCCGACGACGCATACGTGCCCTCGTCGGCCCCCACCAGCAGCACCGCTTCAAATTCCAACCCCTTGGCCAGGTGCACCGGCAGGATGAGCACGCCGCCGCTGTAAGGGTGGTCGGCGTTGCTGGCCACCTGGAATGGCCCGCTGGACTCGGGCAGCACGTCCAGGGCCTGCGCCAGCGCCTCCGCCTGCCCCACCGTCTTGGCGATGAGGGCGCTGTTCACGTAGCCCGCGCCGCACCAGGGTCTGCCGGGCCGAGGCGGAGAGGCACCCGGTGGCGGTGGAGCATGGCGGCGTCGTAGGAGGATGGACCCCCAGGCCTCGTAGTGGCCGACCTCGTCGCGGCGCTGTTCCAGAACGGCCAGGGTCGCGCGCAGGTGCTCGTCTTCCAGCGGCAGTTCGGGGTGGACGGTGGTCGGGGTCATGGGGGCGCTCGCTGCCGCGGGACTCAAAGGGCCTGGGAGGTTATGCGCGTAGCACGGGCTTTGTGACAGGCGGCTAAAATCTCAGTATGGCGGGTCGGCCGGCCCCTCATACCCACACATCCCCAGCCTGGGCGAATTCACCAGCGAGGTGGGCTCGCCGTAGTTGTCATGCGGGTGCGTCTCGGCATGCTCGTCGCACAAGACCCCCCAGACGTCGTCCTCAATCACGCACTCCATGCACAACCAGGCCGCCGGCTGCCCGCACTCCATGCACACGGCTTCGGGCGGCAGATTGCGAGCGAGCAGGACCATGGGCTTCGCGGTGAGCGGTCGGCCGGTGCGCACCCCCACAACCTTGACGAGGGTTTCGGAAGAGGTCCCAAAGTCGTAGATGTGGGTGACCTGAACCCCCGGCTCAAAAACCTCGGCGGCGCGGCGTACCTTGGCAATCTTCGGAGTGCCCCAACCGCCATAGGAAAACTCGCTCAAATGCCCGCAGCACTCGAGCCAGATCGCGCGCAGATAGTGATCCAGGTCTTTCAGGGAAGCCGAAGCGCGCATTTCCAGGTGCAGCCAAAACTCGGGCCGGTAAGCGTCGCCCACCTGGAGGTGGTAGAGGGCTTCGCGGCCGGCAGCTTTGCTGTCAGCCTTGGCTATGGCGGCCTGGCGCTGCGGGCATTTGGCCAGGTGCCGGGTCAGCGCGCCTTTAGCGAACTCCTGCTGGCAAAAGCTGCATTGGCCTTTTGATTGCTTTCCGCGGGGCATATGCGTTTCCTTTCCGTGGGGAAGTACATGTATGGGTGGGCGTCAACGGATAAGGCGTATCTCAGTCGATTAGAGCGAATTCCATGCGCGTGTACGGCCTGTATTTATCCGTTGATCCGTTGCCCCATCCGTT
>CAYUYN010000656.1:0-1679 GCA_964449185.1 uncultured Anaerolineales bacterium
TGGTACTTCAGCGCCGCCTCGGCCTCTTCCTTGAAGATCCGCACCGCCTTCTTATACAGGGCGTCGGCTTCTTCCTGGCTGTCGGCCACGGCCGTCAGGCCCATGGCGCCGTGGTCGCCCAGGGCGCTGAGCATGTGCAGCACCACGCCGGTCTGGCGCGACTGGTCGAAGTGCAGGTCGTGCCGCGCCACGATGTCGAACAGGTCGTCGGGCGTAAACACGCGGTAGAGGGGGTCGGCCTCGTGGTCGCTGGCCACAAAGCACTTCTGCGCCCCGCGCGGCGTGGTGAAGACGCCGGTCTCGCCGTTGTAGCTGCCGTTGGTCAGGAATTGCAGGGTCAGGAAGGGGTGGGTGGTGCCGCCCTTGCGCAGGTTGATCTCGATGGCGTACGGGTCCCAGCTCCCGTCTTCCTTGCGCACGACCACAAAGTCGAGCGCGAACCGCCCAATGACGCCTTCCTTGGCCAGCCGCTGCCCCACCTTGGCGGCCTCGCGCGTGATCAGCGGCGCGTATTCGGGGTTGGCCGGGAAGCGGCAGCCCAGGTAGCTCTGTCCGCTCGGCCCGCCCAGCACCTGGTCGTGGGTGGACAGAATTTCCATCTTGCCCAGCGGGGTCACGCGCAGTTGGCAGCTCGGGCTGCGGAAGTCCGTGCCCACGATGCGCTCTTCCACCACGCCGCCGCGCCGGTTGAGCTTGCCCACGTAGGTGTCGAAGTCGATGCCGGCCAGCTCGAACTTCATCTCGCGCAGGCGGGCGGAGATGGCCTCGGCCTCGCCGGGCTCGCCGGGACCGGGCACACCGGTCAGGTCCACCAGGGCATTGCCCTCGCCCGAGACGCCCTCGTTGAGCTTGATGAGCATCTGCTCGCTGCGCGTGCCGGGCTTCTGCTGGCGCAAATGGGCAACGGCGGCCTCCACCTCGCCCAGGCTGGTGAGGTTTTCCATGCCCAGGGGGTGGCGCACGCCTTCTTCCATGAAGAGGCGGCGCGCGCCGCTCTTGGTGCCCAGCGGGAACAGCCGCGGGTCGGCCGCGTACATGGGGATGCCGAGCTGCAGCGCCAGGTCGCGCTCCAGGAGGGTGGTGTTATACGGCACCAGGTGGGCGCGGTCGCGGTTGGGGATGAGCGCGCGCATGTGCTCGATCAGCCGCGGGCGCTCCAGCAGCTTGAGGCTCAGCGAGCGCAGCGACGAGTCCAGCGGCGAGACCAGGAACATGCGCTTCTTGGCGTGGCTGGCGATGACGCCCGGCAGCAGGTCCAGGTAATAGTCGATCACGGCCGGGTTGATGGGCTGCCCGGTGACGTAGATCACGCGCGCGCGCGGCTGGCGCAGCAGGAGCAGCAGGAACAGAAAGCGCTCTTCATACGCCTGGAGCTCGGAGGCCTCCATGTCCAGGTCGATGTTCATGGACGGGACGATGACGATGGTCTGTTCGTCCTGGTTGAAGGTCTGGATCGACTTCCACAGCGGCACGAGCTTGTCTTGCAGCTCGGCAAAGCGCGCCTCGGCCTCGGCCGGTGTCAGGTTGAGCATGGGGTGGGGCAGGTCGGTAGCGTGCATCGCGTTCCGTTCTCCTTACGTGGCGGCTGTCCAGGATGTGGCGGCGATTTTAGCATGGTTGCGGGAGGAGGACGAATGGGGAGGGGAAGTGGGAAGTGGTGAGTGGTTAGTGGTTAGTGG
>CAYUYN010000657.1:0-1673 GCA_964449185.1 uncultured Anaerolineales bacterium
TCAGAAGATGCTGTGTGACCCGGCAGGTCGTGAACCGCGACCTGCCTTCCGCCAGGGCCATCGGCAGCAGCATCTGGTCGGCCAGGTGCATGTCCAACGCCTGGCCCGAACGGTGCTGGGCCAGCAAATCGAGCGCGGCTTCCGTCGCCACCTGTTCCGAGGGCTTGCCCTTTTCACCCAGCGCCGAGAAACCCGAGACGGCGTTCTCGTATTCGGAAAACAAAAGCGTGACCGCGCCGGGGCTGGCCGCGCGCTCGCGCAGCGGCGTGATCTCCGGGTGCAGACCGGCTTCGCTCAACAGATTGCGCGCGCGCCCGGCCATGCGCTGGGCGATGTGCGCCGGCAGGTTGGCCGCCACCGCCCGGCCCCACACGCGCTTCAGTGGGCCGCGCTCCAGCCAGGTCTGCGCCGCCAGGGCGCCGCGCCGGCCACGGATCTCGGCCGTGACCTCGCCGCCGCCCGCTGGATAAAACCCCCACTGGCTCAGGCGCACGTCGGCTCTCACGCCCATGCGCGCCACCATGGGGACAAACACTTCGGTGAGGTGGTGGAGCGGCGGGCTCCAGGGCACGTGCGTGCCGCCCCGGAGGGTTAGGCGGCTGGCGCCATCGGCCAAGGCCAGCGGCAGGAGCAAGGCCTGAAGTATGAGCGTCACCGCGCCCGCGCTGCCGCCCGCGGCCGCCTCGGTGACATCGATGGTGTAGTCGCCGGCCCGCGGCGGCGCTTGGGGGTGAAACTCGACGGTGGTGGAGCGCAGGGCGCCACCGCGCACCTCGGCGGCGCACACCTGGGCCAAGGCCCGCACGGCGGTGAGGTGTTGCGGCGCCAGGCCGGAGTTCTGGCGGCCGGCGCGGAGGTTGTACAGGCGCACGGCCTGGCCGGTGATGGCCGCCAGCGCCAGGGAGGTGCGCAGCACTTGCCCCCCGCCCTCGCCGCGGGCACCATCGATGTCAATCATGCGCTGTGTGCTCGCCAAGAAATGGGTCCGCACCGCCCCTTACGTTTGTTACTGGGGTTCAGCCGTGGCGGTCACCGTTATCGGCGCCGTCATCGTGAAGGGCCCGGTCGCGCCCAGGTCGCGCGCCAGGTCTTCGAGATAAATTTGGGCGCCGTCCAGCGACGAGCCAAACGGCGTATCGCGGATTTCAACGTGAATGTCAAACGTCACGTCCACCGGCACGGTGGTGGAGATGGGCAGCTTAACACTGATAGGAATGACGGGGTTGAGCCGGACCGGGAAGGACGTGATGACCGGCACGACGATGGGGAAGACACCCAACGGCGTGCGCAGCGGCACCGTAACCTCCGTGCTGATGGGCAGGGTCACGCTGATCGGAACCGTGATCTGGTCCTCATACACGATGGTCATGGACACCGGCAGCCGCTCGTGGATTTCAACCGGGTAGTCGATCGAGCCATTGGCCAGTTGCCCGACACCGACCGAAGCATTGCCGGCCGCCACCCCCACCTGGCGCCGCGCCTCGCGCAGGACGTTGATGATGTAAACATTCAGCGCCAGTGAGACGATCACCACCAGCCACAGCAGATAGTAGTCCAGGGTCCGGTTGAAGGCTTTCATAATGTCTCCCATTGCGGGCAGCGCCTGGCCCCGGCAAGCACCGCGGCCCCACACTGCCATACCCCCGCTCACGCATCACGCGGGCAGCGCCAAC
>CAYUYN010000658.1:0-1666 GCA_964449185.1 uncultured Anaerolineales bacterium
GGACGTGCCGCAGGCGGTGACCAGCAGCGCGCCGGCCAGCAGCAGCCCCAGGTGCTGCGTCCGCAGCAGCCGTGTGCATCGTCCCATGGTGGTCCCTCCCGCGATGCGCGCCGGTTCGACCCGACGCTTGTGGTCATCTCTGCCCGGCCAGCGCCGACTGAGCTAACTAACTGAGGCCTGGTCACAATTAAAGTATCAGGCAGCCTTGAGAAATGCTTTGAGGCCGACATTGAGGGGCAAGCCGTGCTGGTGGCGGTGGAGCAGGGCCAGGTGATAGACGACGACCGCCCCGAGGGCGAAGCGAGCGGTGGCGCGCTGCCCCGTGGTCGGGACCGCTCCATGCCCGTCGAAGATGCCCTTGAAGTGCTCATTGAAGTGCTCGATCGCCACGGAGCGCAGCTTATGGAAGACCCGCCGCACCTCGACCCCCGCGCCGGTGTGCGGATAGCCGCCATACGGCGAGGTCACCAGGAGCCGGTCATCGTCCAGACACCGCTGGCGCACCTCCGGTGTGGTGGAGTGCCGATCGCCCAACAGAAACCGGACCTCGGCTGGCGCCTCGTCCAGCAGGATCAGGGCCATAGCAGCGTCATCACGGTTGGCCGGGGTCAGGGCAGCGGCCAGCGGCAACCAGACCCCGGCCACGGTGGTGATCAGATGCAGCTTCCAGCCATAGATCCAGCCATGCCAGCCCGACTTGGTCCAGTGCGCCTCGACATCAATGCTGGTGTGGGGCACGACGCCGGCCGCCCGATCTTTCTGATGCCAGACGCCCCCGTGTGCCCGCAGCACCGTGCTGTCCATCGCCGCTGCCCGCCCATGGGTCAGCCAGGGCTGGACCTGGGCGACCAGTTCCCGCCCCAGGCAGCCGATCTGGGCCGGCAAGGTGGCCGGCAGGGCGGCCAGCCGGCGCTCCCAGGTCCGCCGGCACGGGAACTGACCAGCGCGGCTCAGCAGCGGGCGCCGCGCCGCCATCTCGAAGGTCGGCTCGGCCAGGACGGCCAGCAGGGCGTGGGGCGTGTGGAGACGACGGACAATCATGATGACCAGCGCCTTCAGGAAGAGCCGATCGGGATAGAACCGGGGCGCGCCGGGGCCGCGCGTGGCTGGGGGGGGCGGCTGAGGGATGACATCGACCAGGCACACCAACGTGACAAGGAGCGAAACGGACCCTATCATAGAAGCTACCTCCTCGCGTCTGGATGGACAGCAACCTCTATGATGTGGGGAGTGCCGCGCTCGGGACAACCCCAGCGCGGCTTTAATTGTGACCAGGGCTCACTTAGTCCGGCTTATAGCAGCGCGTGGGACCGCTGTCAATCCTGGCCTGGGGCCATCATGGGCGAGCAGCCGACCATCGGTCAAGGCGCGCAACGCCGGACGGGGTTGGGGCGCGACTGGCGGGCGCGATGATGGCGCTTCAGGGATGGAGCCGGTAGCCCCTGGAATCGAGGCTTGAGCCGGTGTCGAGCGGCTTGACCGGCTGAAGCCTCGATTCCAGGGGACGGACCCGCCGCCCGCTGTTCTTCCGTACGACCATACGCGCGCCCCGCCACGAAGAATGGCCGGCCAGAACGCGGTGAGCATGTGCGGCCACCGTAGCCCCGCCGCCCAATGCCGTGTAGGATGGCTGGGCCGGAAGGGAGGTGACGCCACGATGCCGGAC
>CAYUYN010000659.1:0-1659 GCA_964449185.1 uncultured Anaerolineales bacterium
CGCGCTATCGCCCGCACCCGATCCAGCGCCGGATGGTGGAAGCCGGGCGGCTGGGGCGCAAAACCGGACGCGGCTTCTACGAGTATGAAGCGTAAGAGCGAATCACCCCTTTCCCCATGACAAACGACGCCTCCTACAAAAATCCTCATTCCAGCCACGGTCACACGCACGGCGCGGTCGATCCCTCCCTGTTTGCCACCGAGCGCGGGCTGACGGCGCTCAAGTGGTCGCTGGCAGGGCTGCTGGTGACGGCGCTGCTGCAGGTGGTGGTGGTCTACTTCACCAGCAGCGTGGCGCTGCTGGCCGACACGATCCACAATTTTGGCGACGCCCTGACGGCCGTGCCATTGTGGGTGGCCTTCCGGCTGGCCAGCCGGGCGCCCAACCGGCGCTTCACCTATGGCTATGGCCGAGTGGAAGACGTGGCCGGGCTGTTCATCCTGCTGATGATCACGATCAGCGCGGCGGCGGCGGGCTACGCTTCGTTCCAGCGGCTGTTCCAGTCGGCCGAGGTGCACCACCTGTGGGCGGTGGCGGCGGCCGCGGTCATTGGCTTCGTCGGCAACGAGGCCGTGGCGTTGTACCGCATCAAAGTGGGCCAGGAAATCGGCAGCGCGGCCCTGGTGGCCGACGGGCACCACGCCCGGGTGGATGGGCTCACCAGCCTGGCCGTGCTGGCCGGCGCGGTGGGGGTGTGGCTGGGCTTTCCTCTGGCCGATCCGCTCGTGGGCCTGCTCATCACCGTGGCCATCATCAAGATTCTGTGGGACTCGTCCAAGTCCATCATTACGCGTCTGCTGGATGGGGTGGACCCGGAAGTGATTGATGAGCTGGAACACGCGGCCAGCCATGTGGACGGTGTGCACGATGTGTCGGAGGCTAAGGTGCGTTGGCTGGGCCACCGCATGCACGCCGAACTGAATGTGACCGTGGATGCCGGCCTGTCGGTGGGGCAGGGGCACGCTGTGGCCTGCGCGGTGCAGGGCTCGCTGCTGGAGCACCTGCCGTACCTCTCCAGCGCCACGATTCATGTCGATCCGGTCGGCGCGTCGGGGAGTGATCATCATGGGCACGCCGGGCATGAGCACTGAAGATTGGCAGCGGTTTTGTAACGGATGAAGCCCCCACCATCTCGGAGGCAATTACCAGTTCCTCCTTTCCACTGGCTGCTCCTGTGCCTGGCGGCGCTGGCGTGCAGCGTGCTGTCGCCGGCCGGGACGCGGCTGATCACGACGGCCGTGCCAGTGACCGAGGCGCGCATTGCTTCGCCCACGGCGCCGACGGCTGGGGCCGAGATGGCGGTGCTGGCGCCCGAGAACCTGTCGGCGGGCGACCTGCGCCAGACCATGGGCGACGAGGCTTTCAAGGCCGGCCCGCGCGTACTTCGAGCAGTACGGCGGCGGCACGGCCTCCGACGCGGAGTTTCAGGCGGTGCTGGAAGAGGCCGCGGGGCAGACGTTGGAGGCGGTCTTTGTGAAGTGGCTGGAGTGACCCTGTGTTTGCGCGCGGCGCGGCCAACGCTATAATTGCCCTCCACTTCGCTGGAGGGCTTCGCATGGAAAATCGCCGCAAGCTAAAGCGCAAGTACCTGATGTTCTATTCACGCGTCTTCGACGTGCAGACGACCAAGCTGGTGGGCCACCTGGTGGACATCACACC
>CAYUYN010000660.1:0-1649 GCA_964449185.1 uncultured Anaerolineales bacterium
CCAGCCGGCGCAGGGCCACCGCGGCGGCCAGCCCGGCAGGGCCGCCGCCCACGATGAGCACGTCCGTGGTTTCGGTCCGCGTTTCACGCGTCTCAGCGGCCATGGGGCGCCGCCTCGGTGTCGGGCCAAGCCATCAACTGGCGCGGATCTTGGCCGGTGTGGGTAATAAGCTGCCTTAGCACCGCGCCCTGGCAGTTGAAGCCCTGGCAGCGGCCCTGCAGCGCGCGCGTGCGCCGTCGCAGGCCGTCGACCGTGCGCGCCGGCACCGGCGACGTCAACGCGGCGCGGATTTCGCCCAGGGTGACGCGCTCACAGTGGCACACAATCTGGCCATAGGCCGGGTCGGCCGCGATCAGCTCGGCCGAACGGTAGGGCCGTGGGCCGGCCTCCCCGATGTAGGGCATGCGCACGGGATGGAACACGTTGCGCGCGACGCGCGGCAAGCCGGCCTCGGCCAGCAGTTCCAGCACATACTCGGCAATGCCCAGGGAGCCGGACACGCCCGTGGAGCGGATGCCGCCGACGCAGACGTAGCGCTGGGCGGCGTGCAGACGGATGCAGTAGTCGCTGTGCTCGGTGGCGGCGCGCAGGCCGGCGTAGGTGGCGGTGACCTCTTCGTGCAGCAGGGCCGGCAGGATGGCCTGGCCCTTCAGCCGCAGCGCCGCCAGGCCGTCCGCGCTGGTGGCAGTGTTGGTCTTGTCGGGCACGGTCTCGGCGGTTGGCCCGAGGAGGACGTTGCCATAGACCGTCGGGCTGATGAGCACGCCCTTGGTGAACTCGTTGGGCACCGGCAGCAGGATGTGGTTGAGCAGGCCGCGCGCGAACTTGTCGAAGACGATCAGCTCGCCGCGCCGGGGCGCCACGGTGAAGTCGGCGTGGCCCAACAGCCGGTCGATCTCATCCGAGTACAGGCCGGCGGCGTTGACAAGGTAGCGGCCGGCCACTGTGCCGGCCGGGCTCTCCAGCCAGTACGTGCCGTCGGGCTGGGCGGTGATCTTCTGCACCGCGAAGTTCAGGCGCAGGTCCACGCCGTTGAGCACGGCCTGGGTGGCATAGGCGATGGGCAGGGTATAGGTGCAGAGGATGCCCTCATCCGGCACCAGCAGGCCGCCCAAAGCGCCTTTACCCAGATTGGGCTCCAGGTGATAGGTCTCGGCGGCGCTCACCAGCCGCGCCTTGCGGTCGCCGTTGAGGCGAGCCTTCTCCAGCAGCTTGGGCAGGTTGCGCTCCTGGTCGGGCGTCCAGGCCACCAGCAGCCCGCCGACCATCTCGATGGGGATGCCAGCCTGGGGGATGAAGTCGGCCAGCAGTTGGTAACCACGATGGAGCAGCCGCGCCTCCAGCGAGCCGGGCGTGGCGTCAAACCCGGTGTGCCACAGCGCGGTGTTGGCCTTGGAGGTGCCGGTGCCCACATCCGCGCCGGCCTCGATCAGCACGGTCTTCAGGGCGTAGCGTGAGAGTTCGCGGGCAATGGCCGCGCCGACCACGCCCGCGCCAATGACGGCCACATCGTAAAGGGTTGGGTTTGCGCTCATGGCGCCGGTTCCTCGTGATAGTGCCGCACGCTGGACACGGCCCGCCGCCAGCGTTCCAGGCGGCGCGCGCGGGCGGCGGCCTCGATCTGGGGCGTGTAGGCGGCCTCGGCCCGC
>CAYUYN010000661.1:0-1646 GCA_964449185.1 uncultured Anaerolineales bacterium
GCGAGTTCGGTCTGAATGGCCGCGGCGGTCTGAGTGGCCTGGGCCTGCTGGACAGCCTGGGTTGCCAGTTGGGCGGCCGTGGCGGCGGCGTTGGCCGTGGCCACGGCCTGCGCCGTGCCGGTCTGCTGCGCGCGGGCCGTGGCGGTCTGCTGGATAGCGGCGGACTGTGTGAGTACCACGATGGGCGCCGCCGTTTGTGTCAGAGCGGCGAGGGCGGTCTGCTGCGCGCGAGCCTCGGCCGTGGCCTGGGCCTGCGCCCAGAAGGTGGCCTGCGCGTTGGCGAAGGCCGTGGCCGTGGCGTTGTACGCCTGGGCGATAGCAGTCAGGGTGGCCGGCGCGACCACGACGGTGACCGGGGGCGCGACGCAAATCCATGGCTGGAGTAAGCACACATCGAGCGTGGGCGCCGGCGTGCGCGTGTTGGTGGGGACCGGCGTGCCTTGCGCCGTGGCGGTCAGCCGGGCGGCCTGGGTCTGGGTGGTGCGCGCCGCCTGGGTCTGGGTCTGGGGCGGCGCGGCGGTCTGTGTGGCAATGGCCTCGGCGGTGGAGGTCTGGTGAAAGCCGGCGACGTAGGTGGCATACTGGTCGTTGTCGGCGGTCTGCTGAGCGGCGGCCGTCTGTGTCTGGCCCGGCGCAGCGGTAGCGGCAATCTGTGAGCTGGTGGCATGGGCCGTAGCGGTGGCGTTGTTCTCCGAGCTTGAATTCGTACTCGCGCACGGCCCGGTGGAAAATGTGCCGGCGCTGGCGGTCACCCCATCCAGGGCGGCGATGCCGCTGTATGGCGCATTGGCCCGGAAGATGTATTGGCCGGCCTGGGGCACGGGAAAGCTGTAGGACCGCTTAAGCCAGCCGTTGAAGGTCTGCACAAACTCCGCGGACTGGAGCGGGTAGATGATGCCGGTGGACAGGTTGCGGATCGAGGTGCTCACCCGCGTGCCGGACCCGGTGAAGTAGGTCACATACATCTGCCCGCCGGGCCAGTCAAAGGGCTGCCAGATCTGGCCGGGAATATCCGTGTTGTCCGTGTCTGAGCCGTTGCCATACAGGGTGAACAGGTAGGCATAGGTCGGCCCGGTCGCGCCGCCAATGGAGAATTTCTGCGAGCCGGCGTTGTGCGCCCAGGACGACCAGCCTTGCTCAAAGCCGCAGTTGTTGAGCAGGTTTTGGCCAGCCACCGGCGCCGGGATGGTGAGGGTGGCTAAGGCCGTGGCCGTGGCATTCACGGTGGTAGGCATCTGGCCGTGGTAGGCCGTGCTGGCGCAACCATTGCCCCAGTAGCCGCGCCGGACATTGACGTTATCAATGGCGATGGCCGGCCGGCTTCCACCACTGCTGCCAAAGCTTTCGTAGTCGACCGCGAATGTGTATCGGCCAGCCGGTTTTTCCGAGGTCACCCACCTGAACGACAGCCAGTCGAAAGAGCCATTGCTGAAAGTGGGCATGGCTTCCACGTCGCCGGTCGACTTGTCGACGATGCTCACCTTGCCGCGCGTCTGGTAAGAGTTGGTCAGGCCCTCCAGGTTTATAAACATCTGACCGCCATTCCACGAGAAGTCCTGGTAGATCGAGCCCGGCTCGCCTAGGAATGGCGTGGACATGATCCAGTATTCCTCGCCGCAACCGCCAAAGGGCATGTTCCCAATCGG
>CAYUYN010000662.1:0-1629 GCA_964449185.1 uncultured Anaerolineales bacterium
CCTTCCAGCGGGTTTTCCTTTTGGTTCCTTATGGGCCGCCGGCGACTTGAACGCCCACAATACTCCATTGGCTTATGGCGAGCCGTATCAATTGTGGCCGGCGCCGGTGTAGTAGTCCACGCCCAGCGCGTGCAGGTCCAGGGGCACTTGCCCCGGCGCGTGCGCCCCGTCCATCAGGGTAAAGAAAGAAGCCCACGCAGGTGGGCTTCTTGATCTTCTCGGAGCGGGCTGCGGCCTTTAGCCGCGCCGGCCCCCGCCCTACCGGATGAAAAACGACAGCACCACCAGCAAGGTCACAATGCCGCCGGCCAAAATGCCGATGCGGCGCAGGTCCTGCCGGACGTGGGTGTAGTCAAACGCCCCGCGGCCGGCCTCGACGCGCAGCGGGCTCTCGTGCCCGCCGCCGCGGCTTTCGGCGGGGCCGCTGCCGACGCTGGCTATGGCGAGATTGGGCCGGCGCAGTTTCTTGGGTTTCTTCTTGGCGCTCATTGATCACTCCCTTCCACAAATTACGGAGTGATCGGCCGGGCCAATCACCCCCACTTTTACCGTGTTGTCACTGCGTCTTGAGGTCCGCCAAGACCACAATCCGCTGGTTGTCGATGAGGTAAGGATAACACGAAATCAGGGTTATGGAAGGGTGCGGGGTGGCGTCCATCACGTTGACCTCCGTCGGCTTCACAATGCGGGTGCCGGTGACGACGTAGGTAAAAACCGCGCTGGCCGTATAGAGCTGCACCTCGTCGCCCGGCTCCAGCTCGTCCAGCCGCCGGAAGATCTCGCCGTAAATGTCGTTGTGGGCCGAGAGCACCAAGTTGCCGG
This sequence comes from uncultured Anaerolineales bacterium, assembly GCA_964449185.1. Classification (GTDB taxonomy): domain Bacteria; phylum Chloroflexota; class Anaerolineae; order Anaerolineales; family UBA6663; genus CAYUYN01. Next base: position 823 of record CAYUYN010000662.1, read on the forward strand.
GCTGGCCGGGGTCGGGCGTGCCCAGGTGTTGGGCCACACCCTTTTTGAGCTGGTCCCAGGTGTCGCCCTGCACCACCAGGCTGTCGACGTTGATGGCGGGGATGATCACCCGCAGCGCCTGCGACGGGCCCTGGGTGGGGATGATGGGCGGGGGCAGCGACTGTACCAACGGGCGCAGGCTCTCGGGGATTTCGTCGTCGTTGGGCTGGGCGCCATCCGGCGAGGTGGGCGGGGTGTGGCCGGAAGGCAGCACCAGCGCGCGCACGATGGGCGTGGGCGTGAAGGCGGGCAGGTTCTCGGAGAGCACGGCCGCCACTTCCTGGTTCAGCTCGCGCAGGATATTGGAGCCGTTGTAGATCACGTAGGCCAGCCCCACCACCGCGCCGACCTCGACGACCAGCAGCAAGAAGTCGAGCACGCGCCGCACTGGACTGCGCGGCGCCCGCGGCGGCCGCACCGCTTCGGCCGGCGCCTCGAGCAAGTTGCCGGCGGGCACGCGCACCGCCCGGCCCGACTGCCGATACTGGCTCAGCCGGGCCTCGCGCACCGCGCGTTTCTTCTCCGCCAGCACGCGCTGGAGCTCATCGATAGAGAGGTCGTCGACGGAGCGGCGGTCTTTCATCGGACGACGACGGACGACAGACGACAGACGACAGACGCTTGCTTCATCGGTAGCTTATCACGCCGGCAATCTTCGTGTAATTCGTGCAATTCGTGGCCAAGGTTTTGCACTCACTTCCACGCCGACAGCGCATCCAACGCCTGCGCCTCTTCCGCGCTCAGCCGCAGCCCGGTGGCGCCCAGGCT
>CAYUYN010000663.1:0-1623 GCA_964449185.1 uncultured Anaerolineales bacterium
CTGGCCGCGATGATGCGTCTGGTGATTGAAGAAATGCGCCAGCGCTGGGGCGAGCGGCTGTTGGGCGGGCGCTGGGGCGACCGGCTGGAAGCGTGGGAGCGCGCCCGCAAGCAGCGCAAGTTTGCCGGCGCGGCCCGCCAGCCGCAGGCCGCCGCCGAGCTAGATGGGGAGCATGTGAAAGGCCACTTTGAAGACAACGGCCGGCCGATCCTGCACGAGTTTCAGGAGCGGCTGGAACGCTACGGCGGATCGGGCCAGCCATGACCCACATCCTTTTCGGACAATCTTATTACCTGCGCTTCGACCCCAAGCTGTGGGAGGCCGGCCAGCCTTACCCGCCCTTGGGCACGCTGTACGCCGCCTCCTACCTGCGGGCGCGCGGCTACGACGTGGCCCTCTTCGACGCCATGCTGGCTGAAACCGAGGCGGAGTGGGCCGCGGCGCTGGATCAGCACCAGCCACGCTACGCCATCCTCTTTGAAGACAACTTCAACTACCTGAGCAAGATGTGCCTGCTGCGGATGCGGGCCGCGGCCTTTACGATGATTAAGCTGGCCAAGGCGCGCGGCTGCACCGTCATCCTGTGCGGGGCGGATGCCACCGACCACGCGCTCAAGTACTTCGCCGAGGGCGCCGACTACGTGCTGCTGGGCGAGGGCGAAGAGACCCTGGGTGAGCTGATGGACCGGCTTGAAGGCCGCACCAGCGGCTCGCTGGACCTGGCGGGCATCCTCGGCTTGGCCTGGCCGGACGGCGCCGGGGGCCAGCGCTGTAACCCGCGCCGGCCCGACCTCCGCGACCTGGATGCCCTGCCGTTCCCGGCCTGGGACCTGGTGGACGTGGCGCGCTACCAGGCGCTGTGGCGTACACGGCACGGCTACTATTCGATGAACATGGTGACCACGCGCGGCTGCCCCTACCACTGCAACTGGTGCGCCAAGCCTATCTGGGGCCAGCGCTACAACTCACGCTCGCCCGAGAACGTGGCGGCCGAGATGAAGTGGCTGAAGGACCACTACCAGCCAGACCACATCGGGTTCGCCGACGACATCCTGGGCCTCAAGCCCAACTGGCTGGTGCGTTTCAGCGCGCTGCTGCGCGAGGCCGACGCCGTCATCCCGTTCAAGTGCCTCACGCGCGCCGACCTGGTGACCGAGCCCGTGGCGGCGGCGCTGGCCTCGGCCGGCTGCGAGACCGTATGGTTGGGGGCCGAGTCTGGCTCGCAGAAAATTCTGGACGCGATGGACAAGGGCGACCAGGTGGCCGATATCTACACGGCCGCCGCGCGCCTGCGCGCGGCGGGCATCCGCGTGTGCTTCTTCTTGCAGTTTGGCTACCCGGGTGAAAGCTGGGAGGATATTCAGCTCACGCTCAAAATGGTGCGCGAGTGCCTGCCCGACGACATCGGCATCTCGGTGTCGTATCCGCTGCCGGGCACGCGCTTTTACGACCGCGTGCGCGACCAACTGGGCGAGAAGCAAAACTGGATCGACTCGAGCGACCTGGCGCTGCTGTACGAGGGGCCGTTCCCGCAGGAATTTTACCGGGTGCTGCACGGGCGGGTGCATCACGAGTTCCGCCTGCGCCACGCGTTGAGCGCCCGCGCGCCGCGCGGCACGCGGG
>CAYUYN010000664.1:0-1617 GCA_964449185.1 uncultured Anaerolineales bacterium
GATCGTGGACGGCTCCGGCAGCCCGTGCCGCGTGCTGGCGCTGGTACCGGCCTAGAGCAGGTCCGCTCACGCTTACGGTGGGGTAGGGGCGTTCAATTGAACGCCCTACAGGGGGCCGGCCAATTCCGGCCCTTGTTGCTTTGTGCCAAACTCGCTCGGGAACATTTCTATGTCAGACGTTCTGCCCGTTGGAAAGCTGCCGCCCGAACTGCTGGCGCGGCTGATCGCGCGGTTACCGGTTGCGGACGCGCGCGTTAAGGTGCCGCCGGCGCCGGGCTTTGACTGCGCCGTGGTAGAGCCGGGCCAGGACCTGCTGGTGCTCAAGTCGGACCCCATCACTTTTGCCACCGACGACATCGGCTGGTATCTGGTGCAGGTGAATGCCAATGACCTGGCCACCACGGGCGCCACGCCGCGCTGGCTGCTGCTGACCATGCTGCTGCCGGCCGGCCAGACTACCCCCGAGCTGGTGGAGCGCGTGAGCGGGCAAGTGCGGGCGGCGTGCCAGGCGTTGGGCATCGTGATCATCGGCGGCCATACCGAGATCACGCATGGGCTGGAGCGCGTCATCCTGGTGGGCACGCTCATCGGCGAGGTGGCCGCCGAGGCGCTGGTCACCCCGCGGGGCGCGCGCCCCGGCGACCGGCTGCTATTGACCAAGGGGGTGCCCATCGAAGCCACGGCCCTGCTGGCGCGTGAGTTTCCCGAGCGGCTGGCGGGTGTCTTGAGCGAGGCAGAGCTAAAGCAGGCGCAGGGCTTTCTGCGCGACCCCGGCCTGAGTGTGGTGCGCGACGCCCGCCTGGCCACGCGCGCTGGTCGCGTGACGGCCATGCATGATCCCACGGAAGGCGGCCTGGCGGGCGCGCTGTGGGAACTGGCCGAGGCCAGCGGTCACAGTCTGTGGTGTGAGACGGCCAAGGTGCCGGTTCCGCCGTTGGCGGCCAAGGTGTGCGCGGCGTTTGGGCTGAATCCAATGGCGTCGCTTGCGTCGGGGGCATTGCTGATGACCGTGGCGCCCGAGTCGGCCGCGGTCATTTGCGCGGCCCTCGCGGCCGAAGGCGTGCCGTGCGCCGAGATCGGCGGCGTGGAGGCCGGCTCGCCGGCGGTGTGGGCGGTGGAGGGTTCGGCGCGCGCAAGGCTGCCGCGCCCAGCCCGCGATGAGATTGCGCGCATTTTTGAGGAACGAATACAGTAGACTCTATCGGAAATAGCAATTTCGCAGCGAAAATAGGCCATAATAGTGCCCTGCAACCTTATTCCCGATAGAGTCTAGTGATAAAAGAACCGCTGTTCGGGGAACCAGTTTAGGGCCTACTGAAGCTGGCGGCTGACACCACCCGGTTCCGGCCATGGGCTTTGGCGAGGCAAAGGGCCTCGTTGGCGGCGCGGCAGTTCGAGAACAATTGCGGCTTTCTGGGCGGGCGACAGAGATGAATTATGACACACTATAGCGCGCTGCCGTCGAGTAAGAGTACTCCCATCACCACGGTGTCGGCGATGTAAAACTATCAGAGCGGCTGAGGGGTTCAGCCGCTCTGGTGTTCTCAACTTCTATCTAACTACTTATGGTTCGGTCAATTTCCGACGGGAATTCTGAAAATGGGGTAATCTGCCAGC
>CAYUYN010000665.1:0-1560 GCA_964449185.1 uncultured Anaerolineales bacterium
GGGCCGGACCTTGCTGACGGATTGGCGGTTGTGGATGGCTTCGAAGAGTTCCATGCGGCTCCTTTGGGTAACGTGGGGAGATTATAGCTCAAGGCTAAAGCGGGAGTACCCAATATGCTCGACCTCATCGACGTTCTTTCTCCGACCGGCCTGCGTACCGGCGAAACTCTGCCGCGGGCGGAGATCCATCGCCTGGGAAAACACCATCGCGCGGTGCATTTGTACCTTTTCAATGCCAGGAACGAGGTGCTCCTTCAGCGGCGGGCAATGACCGTGGATCAATATCGCGGTGTATTCAGTATTTCCGTGACCGGGCACATCAATGCCGGGGAGTTCAGCGTGGCCGCGGTGAGGCGGGAGGTCGAGGAGGAGTTGGGCCTGGACCCTGCTCGGCTGCAGATTGACTGCCTGTTCTCGTACTATCAGGAGGCCGTTCTGAACGAGACGTATATTGATCGGCAGTTCAACGATGTCTATGTCACGCGCGCTGAGATTGAGCCCGAGCGCATACGGTTCGACCGCTCGGAGGTCGCTGAGGTCAAGTTTGTTGCGTTGGCCGCCTTTCAAGAAATGGTCGTCAGCGCGGCGGCGGAGCTGGCGCCGGTTTACGCCAGTGAGTGCCGGGATCTGGTGTATTTTTTGGGTGACGGTGGAGGACGGCGACAGCCTCTGGAAGAGCGTGGGTAAGCTGCGTCTGGTGCCGGCCGAACTTCGCCTATAATCTACCCAACGACTATGCCGCCTCTCACGCTCATCCTCTGCGCGGGCTTGCCGGGCACGGGCAAGAGCACTCTGGCCGAGGGGCTCGGCCGGGCGTTGGGCTGCCCGGTCTTTGCCAAGGACTGGCTGGAGGCGGCGTTGTGGCGCAGCGGGGTGGGGCGCGAGCAGGGCTCTGGCTGGGCCGGATACGAGCTGTTGACGGCCCTGGCCGAGAGCCAATTGCGCCTGGGGCAGCCAGCCATCCTGGACTGCGTGGCCGGGCGCGAGGCCCTACGCCGCCAATGGCGGGCCTTGGCCGAACAGTTCCAGGCAGGGTTCCGGCCGGTGGAGTACGTGTGCGCTGACACGGCCCTGCACCAGGCTCGCCTGGCTGGTCGCCAGCGCGGCATCCCTGGCTGGTACGAGTTGGATTGGGCTGAAGTGGAGCGCGTGCGCGCCGGCTACGAGCCCTGGGAAATCGAGCGCCTCGTGCTGGACATGGCGCAGCCACTGGTGCAGAACCTGCAAGCCGCGTTGGCCTACGTGAAAGGATAAGCCCGGCATGTCTCGCATTGTGCGCGCGCCGCGCGGCGCCACCCTCACCTGCAAGGGCTGGCTGCAGGAAGCCGCCTTCCGCATGCTGCAGAACAACCTGGACCCCGAGGTGGCCGAGCGCCCGGAAGACCTGGTGGTCTATGGCGGGCGCGGCCAGGCGGCGCGCAATTGGGAATCCTTTGATGCGCTGCTGGCGACCCTAAAGGACCTGGAAAACGACGAGACCCTGCTGGTGCAGTCGGGCAAGCCGGTGGCGGTCTTCAAGACGCACGCCGACGCGCCGCGCGTGCTCATTGCCAACTCGAA
>CAYUYN010000666.1:0-1549 GCA_964449185.1 uncultured Anaerolineales bacterium
CACGCTGACACCGCCGGCGGTGGGGTCGCCGGTGGGCGGGGTGGCGACGGTATTTGCTCCGGTGGAGATTGTGTCGGCGCTGCCCCCCACCCCCTCGCCAGCGCCGGCCGTGCTGGCCACGCCGCCGGCCACGCCGGAAGGCGGCGGCAATTATCAAAGCCAAAACGGCGACACGCTGGCCTCGCTGGCGCTGCGCTTCCGCACGACGATCGAAGTCATCCAGGCGCGCAACCCCGGCCTGGCCCCCAACGGCCTGGGCCTCAACCAGACCCTTCCGCCCGGCCTACCGCTCGACCTGCCCCTCGAAGGCATCCCCAACATACGTTTTAGCACGCGCCTGCTGCCCGACAGCGAGGTGGTCTACTCGCCCGGCGCGGCCGGCTTTGACGTGCGCGGCTATGTGCTCTCACAGCCGGGCTACCTGGCCGGCTACACCGAGGTGCTCAGCGCCACCCAGCCCGCCAAGGCCGGCTGGGAGATCGTGGCGCTGTATGCGCGCACCTATTCGATCAACCCCCGGCTGCTGCTGGCGCTGCTGGAATACCAGTCAGGCGCGCTGAGCAACCCGAACCCAGACCCCTTCCTGCTCAAGCATCCGCTGGCGGTGGAATCAAGCGCCATGGCGCCGGGGCTGTCGCACCAACTGGGCTGGGTGGGCAATCAGCTCAACTACGGCTACTACGGCTGGCGGCTGGGCAGCGTGCTGAGCTTTAGCCTGGCCGATGGGCCCATCCGCTACGGCGCTGGGCACCTGAACGCCGGGTCGTTTGCCGTGGCGCGAGTGCTGGGGCTGATCTACAAGTCCGACGGCTTTGCGCGCTCGGCCGCGCCGGAGGGGCTGCTGGCCACCTACCAGCGCCTGTTTGGCAGCGCCTTTAGCCTGGCCTATGAGCCGCTGATCCCCGGCCGGCTGACCCAACCCGAACTGCAACTGCCGTTTGAGCCGAACAAGCCCTGGGCTTTTACCGGCGGACCGCACAGCAGCTATGGCCGCACCCTGCCCTGGGGGGCGCTGGACTTTGGGCCGCCGGCCGAGACCTCGGGCTGCGCACCCTCGCCGGAGTGGGTGACGGCGGTGCACGCTGGCAGCGTGATCTACGGCGCGGACGGTCTGCTAGAATTGGATATCGGCGGCGGCTGGACGATCATCTATCTGCACCTGGAGACGCGCGACCGGGCACCGACGGGCGCGGTGGTGGCGCCGGGCGACCGGCTGGGCCACCCCAGCTGCGAAGGCGGCCGGGCCACGGGCGCGCACATCCACATCTCGCGCCGCTACAACGGCGAGTGGCTGGCGGCCGATGGCTTTGCGCCGTTTGTGATGAGCGGCTGGGTGGCGCACGCCGGCAGCGGGAGCTACCTGGGGTCGCTGACGAACGGGGACCGCGTGGTGGAGGCGTGCGCGTGCGCGAAGGCGCAGACGCGGTTGTGGCTGGAACCGTAGGGCGTGTGTGGGGGTATGGGAGTGTGGGGGTATGGGGGCGAAGACGTGGTGCGTGATCCGTTGATGGTGTGTGAGCTCAGAAGACTCTGTACACGGATTACACCG
>CAYUYN010000667.1:0-1548 GCA_964449185.1 uncultured Anaerolineales bacterium
GCGGACAGTCCAGATGGCGCAGGATGGTTTGCTGAAGATCGGACAGCGGTGTCAGAAAGTGTTGCACCTTTTGCCCGGTCTGGATCGTGGTCAGGATGAGATGATCGAAAGCTTGCAGCAAGCGCTCGGTGGTCGGCTGGTCGGTGGCGCGTTTGGGCTGGCCCGCGTAGAGCCCGGTCAGGTGGCGGCCGGCCTGCTGGACGCGCAGCGTCTGGCGGGCGTGGTGTTCCACCACGGCCAGGACCCGGGCCCCCAGGGTGAGCAGATGCGTCAAGCCCACGGCATGATCTTCCCGGCTGACCCACAGCGGCCGCAGCGACAGCGTGCGCCCCTTCAGGCGGGCACAATCGTGTTCGATCAGCCATTCGTCGCGGTAGGCCTGCACCGCTTGCGAGAGCGACAACCCCCGGCGCGGGGCGTTGGTGGCGTAGGCCCGCCAGCCCAAGCGCTGTTCCTGGGCGGCGATTTGAGCCCGGTTGTCCGCCACCGTCAAGACATAGCGCCGGCATTCGGTCGTGCGCGCCGGCTGGCCGCCATAGGCCCGCAGCGTCTGGCGCTCAACTTCCGCCGTGACCGTGATCCGCAGCAGACCGGCCACGTCCCGCTGCGCCAAGATGGCCTCGGCCGCTGCTCGCAACGGGGCTTCTTCGGTGAACTGCTTACGGCCCCGGCCGCGCGGCGGGGTCAGGGCCCGCAATTCGGCCCGCGCCCGTTCCAGGCGCTGGTGCAAGCCGCGCACCGTCGCTTGGGCAAAGGCCGCCGAGCGCACCAGCAAGACGCGTTCCGTCCAGGGCAGCGGGCGGCCATCGGGCCGGGTGCCGGCCTGGGGCCGGGTGACTTCATAACCTTCGCCCAGCACAGCCTGGCCGGCGGCCGCCCGGATGGGGGTGAGCTTGACCCGGCCGGCAGTCGCGTCGCTGACCCACCTGGCCATCTGCTCGGGCAGGTGGCCGATTTGAGCCAGCGGCACCAGGTAGTGGTTGCCGGTGGCCTGCAAGTAGGCGCGCGTCGCCAGCGCCCCCATCTTGGCGTCGCCGATGTAGAGCAGCCCGCTCTCGCCCAGCGTGGTTTGCAGCCGCAAAATGGTCGGCAGATACAGCCCATCGTCGGCCCGGTTGCCGGCCACCACATCGGCGGCGATCACCACCCCCAACGGGTCCAGGGCCGCCAACATCACCTTCAACTGGCGCAAGTCCGGCCGATGGTCTTTAGAATGCCCACGTTGGAACAGCACCGCCACGTCCTCGCGGTCGGCATACACGCTGGCGGTGGTGGTATCCAGCCGCACCCGCTCGGGTTGCAGCCGATACACGCGCACAATCTGCTGGGTGACGGCCTGCTCCAACGGGTGCCAGACCGCCGGCAGGCTCAAGTGCCGGGCCACTTCCGCCAGCCGGTCATCGGTCAGGTCAGTGGCCCGCACCGGCTGGCCCAGCAGGGTTGCCAGGGTGTGCGGCAACGTGTTGGCCCAGTCCTGGACCTGGCTCATGCGATGGTCGCCTTCACTCAAGACGTGCGCCAGCCAGGTCACCAGCACCTGGCCGGGGC
>CAYUYN010000668.1:0-1541 GCA_964449185.1 uncultured Anaerolineales bacterium
GGAGATGCCTTCCTCGCCGTACACCCGGGCCGCGACCGAGCCATCGGCGCCGACGATGGCGCTGCCGCCGTAGAAGGTGGCGCGCAGCGAGGCCAGGTGGGCCTGCCGCGCCAGCGGCCAGTAGCGCGGCTGGTCCATGCCCGCCAGCAGAAAACTCAGCCGCGGGAAGGGCAGCGTGGTCACAAAGCGCCCGCTCATGGCCGCATGTACCACGGGCACCCCCAGCCGCGCCGCCTGCGCCGCGATGGGGACGGCCAGAATGCCGTCCAGCGCATCCCGCTGCCGCACCAGGCCCGGCACGAGCTGGCCCAGGTATATTTTTCGCCCCAGGGGAAAGTTGAGCACGGCCCGGTGGAAGCGCGGCGCGGCCGAAGCCACGATCACGGCCTCCACCTTGCCTGCGTATGCGTCCCAGGCCTCCGGATAAGCGGCATCCCAACCCACCAGCAAGCCCAGTCGGCCCAGGCTGGTCTCGACGATCACCGGCGCGCGGCCGGGTTCAAAGTAGCAGCGCTCCCACAAGCACACGTGCTGCTTGTAGTAGGCCCCCACGCGCCCGTCCGGGCTGGCAACGACCAGGGTGTTGTAAACGCCCCGGTTCCCCTCGCGCAGCAGCAGCGAGCCGGCCACCACCACGCCCAGCTCGGCGCTGAACGCGCCCAGCATACGGAGCGTCTCGCCTCGCCGGTTCTCGGCCGCGGCCGTCAGCTGCGGGGTATAGGCATAGCCGGTGTTGAACAGCTCGGGCAGCACCACCAACAGCGCGCCGTTCTCGGCGGCCTGCCGCGCCAACCGCGCCGCCGTCTCCAGGTTGCGCGCCAGGTCGAAAGGGGTAGCGAAGAATTGGATGGCGGCGAGGCGCATTAGCTTTTGATCACCGAGTGACTATATCATTTGCGAGGCGGGGCCGCAAAGAAACGTGGAGGTCGGCCTGCTCGGGCGATGCCCGAGCAGGCCGACCTCCACATCACCTCCAGGCTGTACGGCACGTCCGCTACCGAGGCAGCGCCAGGCGCAGGCTGATCTCCTCCGCGATGTCTTCCAGGTGCGCGATCTCAATCGGCTTGGCCAGGAACCCGTCGGCGCCGGCGCGGCGCACGCTGTCGATGAGGGCGGGTTGGGTGTCGGACGAAATAGCGATAATGATGACGCGGGCGGTGCGCGGGTCGCGGCGGATGTAGCGGCAGACCTCCACGCCATCCAGGCCCGCCATGTGAATATCGAGGAAGATCACCTCCGGCACGCGCTGGGCCAGCGCCTCCAGCGCCGGCCGCGGGCCGAGCGCCACGCGCACGCGGTAGCCCAGCAGCGCCAGCATCCCGCGCAGGCCGTCGGTGGTTTCGCGGTGGTCGTCAATCACCAGGGCGTCGGTCACGCGGCGTTGTTCCTGGGTGCGGCGGCAGCGAGTTGGTACATCCCGCGCGCCGCTTCGGTAAGCAACGCCTCCCCGGTCGGCGCCCTGACCTCCAGGTCCCAGTCGGCGGTGTGGTCGATTTCACGGTACAGGCTCATGGCTCTATTCTAAGCGCAGCCGCGCGAAA
>CAYUYN010000669.1:0-1530 GCA_964449185.1 uncultured Anaerolineales bacterium
CCGGTGAAGAACGAGATGAAGAGCACCGGGATGAAAAGGCTGGAAAAGAAGCCCACCACCTGACCCGACCAGTTGCCGCGCAGCAGCAGGGTGCCCACGCGGACGGCGCCGGCCATCAGAGCGAATTCGATCTGATCCTCCGTGCCCGCGTAGGGCTGCCCGATGAGCGGGTCATTGGCCTCACCGCCGTGCAGCCATACCAGGCCCGCCTCGTCCAGCAGGGTCACCTGGGCCCAATCCTGGTCCCAGTTGCGGCGCACGGGCAAGGCCGATGCGCCGTTGAGCAGCACCTCCACGCCTTCCCAACTGCCGTGGCCCAGGTAGTAGGCCTCCAGCTCGTCAGTCAAGGGCGGCCGGAAGCCGGTGTTGCCGCTGGTCACCAGGCCCAGCAGCACGGTCAGCAGCCCCACCAGGATGAGCACGGTGAGCGCGACGACGGTGCCGAAGGCCTGCATGAGCAGGACGAACAGGCGGCGGCGGATGATACGGACCGAATGCTGCGGATCGATCATGGCGCTCTACTCGGCAAACTTGTAGCCGATGCCGTGGACGGTGAGGATGTACTGCGGCTCGTCCTCGGGCGGCTCGATCTTGCGGCGCAGGTTGCGGATGTGCGAGTCAATCGCGCGCTCGTAGCTTTCAAAGGCCACGCCGCGCGCGGCCGAGAGCAGTTGCGACCGCGAGAACACGCGGCCGGGCTGAGCGGCCAGCGCGGCCAGGATCTCGAACTCGGTGGGGGTCAGGGTGACCTCGCCCCTGGGGAGCTGCACCTTGTAGCGGGCCCGGTCGAGGGTGAGCGTGCCGGCCCGGATGACCTCGCTGGCGCCGGCGCCGCTGGCCCGGCGCAGCACGGTGCGCACCCGCGCCACCAGCTCGCGCGGGCTGAAGGGCTTGGTCAGGTAGTCGTCGGCGCCCAGCTCCAGGCCGACCAGCTTGTCGCTCTCTTCCACCCGGGCGGTGAGCATGATAATCGGCACGCTGCTCTCGCGCCGCAGCTCGCGGCACACGTCCAGGCCATCCATGCCCGGCAGCATCAGATCGAGCACCACCAGATCGGGCCGCTCGCGGCGGGCCAGGGCCAGGCCCTTGGCCCCCTCGCCGGCGGTCAGCACGTCGAAGCCCGCCGCGACGAGGTAGTCGCGGCAGAGGTCGGCGATCTGCGGTTCGTCTTCAATGACCAGGATACGTTTAGGCATCTGCTATTCATACCGCAGCGCTTCAATCGGCCTCAGCCGCGACGCCCGGAACGCCGGGTAGATGCCAAAGAACAGACCCACGGCGGCGGAGAAGAAGAAGGCCAGCGCCACCGAGTCCGGGGTGACCTGGGCGTCAATAAGATCGGCGGCGCGGACGAGGGCCGCGATGGACCAGCCCAGGCCGATGCCCAGCAGGCCGCCCACCAGGCTGAGCACCAGGGTCTCGATCAGAAACTGGAGCAGGATGACGCGCTGGCGCGCGCCGACCGCCTTGCGCAGGCCGATCTCGCGCGTGCGCTCGGTGACCGAGACGAGCATGATGTTCATGATGCCG
>CAYUYN010000670.1:0-1513 GCA_964449185.1 uncultured Anaerolineales bacterium
TCCAGGTCGCCGCCCACCGGCAGGCCGCGCGCCAGGCGGGTGACCTTGACGCCCAGGGGGGAAAGCTGCTTCTGGAGGTACATGGCGGTGGCCTCGCCCTCCAGGCTGATGTTGGTGGCGATGATCACCTCGCGCACCGGCTCGCGCTTGAGGCGCTCCACCAGCTCGCGGATCTTCAGGTCTTCGGGGCCCACGCCCTCCACCGGTGAGATGACGCCGTTGAGCACATGGTAGCGGCCCTTGAACTCGCGCGTGCGCTCGATGGCGATGACGTCCAGCGGCTCTTCGACCACGCACAGCACGCCGGTCTGGCGGGCCGGGTCGGCGCACACCGGGCAGGGGTTGGACTGGGCGTCGGTAATGTTAAAGCAGTTAGAGCAGAAGCGCGTGCGCTCCTTGAGCTCCGCCAGGGCGGTGGCCAGGTCGCGCGGCAACTGCCCGTCACCGCGCAGCAGAAAGAACGTCAGCCGCGAGGCGGATTTCGGCCCAATGCCGGGCAGGCGGGAGAACTCATCGATCAGTCGTTGGACAGCCTTGGGAGTGGCCAGGGTGCTCATGCAAACTCGGGGTTCTAGGCCGGCGGCGCCGGCGCGGGAGGGCTAAAGACCGGGCAGCCCCAGCCCGCTGGACAGGCCCTGCAGCCGGTCGGCGGCCAGGGTCTGCGATTGTTCCAGCGCGCTGTTCACCGCGGCCACCAGCAGGTCTTGGAGCATCTCGCGGTCGTCCTGGGCGGCGGCCAGGGCCTCGGCGGAAAGGGTGATGTGATGCAAACGCTGCTGCCCGTCGATGACGATCTGCACCGCTTCGCCGCCGACCGAAACGGTGATGCGCTCGTCGCCCAGTTCGCCCTGGACGCGGCGCATCTCTGCCTGCATTTGAGCCAGCTTTTCCATGAGGCCGCCGCTCATGCCCGGCGGGGGCTGCAGGCCTTTACTCTTCGGCATTCGACTTCTCCACTTCTGTTGAGGCTGCAAGGGCCGCGCGGCCTCCACATTTTTTCATTCCACGATTTCGCCGCCCAGGTCCAGCGCCGTGGCCACCAGCCCATCCTGGGGGATGTCTTCATTGCGGCGGGTGCTGCCGCGCTGGCCGGCCACTTCGTAGCGCACCACGCACGCCGCCCCAAACACCTGCGCCACCATGGCATCCACCTTGCCGCACGTCTCGGCATCGGCCTGCATGCGCTTATAAACAAAGTCGCTGGTCGACACGCGCAGGGTGGTACCTTCCAGTCCCACCAGGGTACACGAACGCAGCAGGGCCTCGGTGGGCTTGTCTTGGTCACGGAGCGTCTTCAACAATTGGTTCCACTCGGCCTTCAGGTCGGCCAGGCTGCGGCCCTCCCCGGCGGGGGCCGCGTTGGCCGGGGCACTCTGCAGCGGCGCGCTGCGCGTGCTGCCGGCGGGCGTGGCGCGCCCTGGAGCGTTTTCGGAACGTGCCGGGCGGGCCGACTCGGCCGCAGGCTCGGCGCGACGGCTAGGGGCAGTGCGCTCCAGGGCCGGCCCCTCCGCCG
>CAYUYN010000671.1:0-1501 GCA_964449185.1 uncultured Anaerolineales bacterium
TATGCCCTGGCGGCCGCCGGCTCAGCTCAGCCGCTCGTGGCCTGGCGCAGCGTGGCCGGCGTGATCGCCTACGGGCTGCTCTTCATGCTCGCCGGCAATCTGCGCGCCCAGGGCGTGGGCCGGGTCGAGCTCTACCGCGCGCTGGTGCTGACCGCCCACGTGCTGCTGGCCGCCCTCGTGGTCAAATGGCTGATGGACGGCGCGCCGCTCTGGGGCTACCGGCTGCGCCTGGAGAACAGCAATAGCTTTGCCCTGTTCAACCTGCTGCTCTTCCCGGCGCTGCTGACCGGCGAGCTGCGCGGCCTGGTGATCGGCGGGTCGGTCTGGGTCGCGTGGTTTAGCGCCAGCCGCGCCGGCGGGGCTGGGCTGCTGGCGGGCCTGGTGTCACTGGCGCGCGGGTCGGTGGTGGCGCGGCACCGCTGGGCGCTGGCCGGGCTGGGCCTGGCGCTGGCCGTGGGCCTCGTGGCCCGCGCCGATCTGTTCGCCGATAATGGCCGCCTGGATATGTGGGGCGTGGCCTGGCGCATGTTCGCCGAGTCGCCGCTGGTGGGCCAGGGCCCCAACACCTTCAAGAGCTGGTGGGTAGCCGCCGAGCTGCATAGCATGGCGTTCGGCCACGCCCACAACCTGCCGCTCAACCTCGCCGCCGAGCTGGGGCTAGTGGGTCTGGCCGCCGGCGCATGGCTGGCTGGGTCAGTGCTGCGCGCGCTTTCCCGCGCGGGAGGGCCTTGGAGCACGGCGGCGCTGGCGGCCACCATCGCCCTGCTGATCCATTCCATGTTCGACGTGCCCACCACCGCGCCCTATATCACGGTGACCTGGCTGGTGCTGGTGCGGCTGGGCCTCGGACCCGACGACGAGCCCGAGAGCAGCCTATAAATCCCTGAATGTGAAGGGCGCATAATCAGGCATTATCCGTACCGCCCGGCCCGTGGGGGGCGCAGAAGGATGCCCCTGGAGCCGGCTAGGCGGGGAATGCTAGGACGCATAAGGAGTTTCAATGCCCACCGCCCCGAAGTCCGCCAAGAAAAAGACCGCCCCCAAACGCAGGGCGGCGCCGCCCCCTGCCCCTCAACTTGCCACCGCAGTGCGCGACGGGCCGCTCTATCACATCGAAGTCGGCTTGGGCCGGCTGCTTATCAACGGCCGAGAAATGCCCACTGACCTGGCTGCAGCGGCGATAGCAGCGATGCTGGAGCGGGCATGGCTGGATGATGCCAAGGCGCGCAAGTGAACGACTTCCGACAGCACCTCCTCGAACGCGGCCTGAGCGAACGGACGGCCCGCGCCTATGTGATCGACATGGGCCTCTTCGCCACCTGGTATCAGCAGACCAACGGCGATCGCTTTGAGCGGCTGTTCACGCCGACCGACTTGCGCGAGTATCGCGCCCGCCTGCTGACGGTGGACAAGGCCGCGCCGGCGACGATCAACCGCAGGCTGGCCTCCCTGCGCGCCTGGGGCACTTATCTGATGGCCACCGGCCAGCTCGATCACAACC